>JAAAPG010000070.1 GCA_009908405.1 Alphaproteobacteria bacterium
GTTCAACCTCGCCCCGGCTGGTCACCGCCAGTTCGCGCGTATCGGCGTCGAAACTGACCAATTCGGTGACATTGTGATGGTGATCTTCGAACATCACTTCCTTGCCCCCGCCCGCCACATTGGTGTCCCAATGCAACACTTTCTGAAACCGCGCCGCTTTCGGCGTTATCCGTATCTGTTGCAGACCGTAACTGACCGGGGTTTCAAATTTATAAACCGTCTGGTGTTCGATTTTCAGGCGCATGGCACTCACTGGTAAAAGCGGAAATCAACCTCGATCTGTCGGGCGATGCGGCCCAGCTGATCCAGAATTTCCTCTATGTATTGGTGCAGGCCGCGTTCGAACACGGCGGCGATGTCATGGCTCAGGTATTGCCGCTCCAGATGGTCCACCATCGCCAGGGATGGCAACTGCCCGTCCACGCCGTGATGCAGGTAGCGCAGGTTGGACCGAAGTTTATCGACACAGAATGCCAAAGAGCGCGGCATCCGGCGGTTGAGCGTCAGGAACTCGGTAATTTCGGCCGGGCCGCCACCCGCGCCGTATTCCATCCGGAACCCGCCGCGTGCCGACACCGCGCGCAGGATGGTTTCCCATTGCACATTGTCCAGCGACGTGCCGACCGCGCTGACCGAGGGCAACAGCACGTAATATTTCACATCCAGAATGCGCGCGGTGTTGTCGGCGCGTTCCAGGAACGTGCCCAAGCGGACGAAATCGTAGATTTCATTGCGCAGCATGGTGCCATGGGTCATGCCGCGCACAAGCGAGGTATGCTGCCGGATATCGCGCAGCACATCGGGCAGGTCGCGTTCCGACACTTTGCGCGCCAGCGTCTCGCGGATGCGCATATAGGCGGCATTGGTCGCGCCCCAGACCTCTCCGGTCAGCGCCGTGCGCACCAGCCGCGCATTTTGCCGCGCAGATTCGATGCAGGACAACACGGAAGACGGGTTGGCCTTGGACCGCAGCATCCAATCCACCGCCGCATCGCGGGTGACCGCGTCATGTTCGTGGTCGAAGGCGGATTTCACCCCGGCAGATTGCAGGATCGAGGTCCACTCGCTGTCGCCCGCTTCCAGACGGGTCAGGGCAATGCGCTGGCCCGCTTCGATCAGGCGGGCGGTGTTTTCGGCGCGCTCCAGGTAGCGATACATCCAGAACAGGCCGCCGGCGGTTTTTCCCAGCATCGCGTTACTCCTCCAGCACCCAGGTGTCCTTGGTGCCCCCGCCCTGGCTGGAATTGACCACCAAAGACCCCTTTTTCAAGGCCACGCGCGTCAGACCACCGGGCGTGATCTTCACGCCTTCGGGGCTGACCAGCACATAGGGGCGCAAATCGACATGGCGCGGCGCAAGGCCGGAGCGTGCGAAAATCGGCACGGTGGACAGGCTGAGCGTGGGCTGGGCGATATAATTGCCGGGCCGCGCTTTCAGCTTGCGGCGGAAGGCGGCGAGATCCTTCTTGCTGGCGGTGGGGCCGATCAGCATGCCGTAACCGCCGGAGCCGTGGACCTCTTTCACCACCAGGTCGGCCAGATTGTCCTGCACATAGGCCAGATCGTCGGGTTCCGAGCAACGCCAAGTCGGCACGTTTTGCAACAGGGGCCGCTCGCCGGTGTAGAATTCCACGATCTCGGGCATGTAGCTGTAGATCGCCTTGTCATCGGATATGCCCGTGCCCGGCGCGTTGGCGATGGTGATGCCGCCCGCGCGATACACATCCATGATGCCGGGAATGCCCAGCGCGCTGTCGGGGTTGAAGTTGAGCGGGTCCAGAAACTCGTCATCCACGCGGCGATACAGCACATCCACCGGCGTGAAACCGCGCGTGGTGCGCATGGCGACACGGCCATCGACCACGCGCAGGTCGTGCCCCTCGACCAATTCGACGCCCATCTGGTCGGCCAGGAAGGCATGTTCGTAATAGGCGGAATTGTAGATGCCGGGTGTCATGACCGCCACCACCGGTTTGCCGGATGTGCCCGACGGCGCACAGGCCGCCAGAGAGCGGCGCAGGTCCAGCGGGTAGTTCTGCACCGGCCGCACGCGATTGCGCGAGAACAGCTCCGGGAACATCTGCAACATGGTTTCGCGGTTTTCCAGCATGTAGCTGACACCCGAGGGCGTGCGCGCATTGTCTTCCAGCACGAAGAACTCGCCCGGCCCGGTGCGCACAAGGTCGATGCCGACGATATGGGTATAGACCCCGCCGGGCGGCTGCACCCCGATCATCTGCGGCAGATAGGCCTCGTTCCCGGCGATCATGGCTTCGGGCAGGCGCCCGGCCTTCACGATTTCGCGGTTGTGGTAGATATCATGCAGAAACGCGTTGATCGCCCGCACCCGCTGTTCGATGCCGCGCGACAGCTTGCTCCATTCATTGCCGGAAATGATGCGCGGGATGATGTCGAAGGGGATCAGCCGTTCTTCGGCCTCTGCCCGGCCATAGACGTTGAAGGTGATCCCGGTCAGGCGAAACAGCTCTTCCGCTTCGCGCTGCTTGGCGCGCAACCGCGCGGGGTCTTCTTCCGCGAACCAGTCGTGGAAATCGCGATAAGGGTCGCGGAGCCTGTCGGCATGCCCCCACATCTCGTCGAATGTCATATCGTCCCCCAGAAGCCACCCCCGATGTCACCATCACATGCCGCCGATGCGCGTGACAGGTTTACCGTCAGAGTGTTGACCAGCGCGCATGGCTTGTAAATGACCATGCGGCGGGTTTTCGCATTGCGCGCTCTGGCGGCGGTGTGTGCCTGTTTCTTGGGCAGGACTTCGGCGCGGGCGACGGCACGGCAAAAGAGTGCCCACCGGTTTCGCGCTGCTCGACGGCCCGTGGCGCAGCCGGATATGGACACACAGGGCGCCCAATCCGCGATCATGTCATCAAATCGTTACAAAAATTCACGAAACAGTTGCATAGCTTAGCTGAAATACCTCTCGGACCCGCCGCTTGGCGGCTTGACTTGCCAGAACCCAGCCGCGCGATGGTTTCGTGCGCGCCAAACCAAGATCGCCGCTCATGTCGCCCACAGCCTTTACAGCCTTGCTTGAAGCCTTCAGCGAACCGGTCCTCGTGGTCCGCGACGATGGCACGGTCGAAACCGCGAACAACGCCGCGCTGGATCTGTTCGGCAAGCGCATTCTCGGGGCGCAGCTTCGCGCGCTGATGCGCCAGCCAGAGGTCACGGCCATGCTGGAACGCATGATCGCCGGTGACGAAACCGGCAGCGCGCCCTATGCCACGTCCGATTCCAACAATGAACGCAGTTGGAAAGTGACCGCGCGGCGGATGGACACGCGCGCGTTCATCGTCAGCTTGCGCGACACGTCGGAACTGGAAGCCGCCGAAACCCAGCGCCGTGATTTCGTGGCCAATGTCAGCCATGAATTGCGGTCGCCCTTGACGGTTCTGGCGGGGTTTCTGGAAACCTTGCAAGGTGCCGCGGCGGAAGACCCCCAGGCACGCGCCGAATTCCTGGCGATCATGCAGGCCGAAACCGAGCGGATGACCGGGTTGGTCGCCGATCTGCTGTCGTTGTCGCGGGTCGAGGCGAGCGCGCGCATCCGCCCGCGCGACCCGGTTGCCATGGACATGGTGGTGAACGCCACGCTGGCCGCGCTGCGCCCGCAAATCGAACAGGCGGGGCTGAAGGTGACCTGTGATCTGCCCGACCCGTTGCCGCCGGTGCCGGGCGATTACGACCAGCTTGTGCAGGTCTACCATAACCTTGTCGAAAATGCGCTGAAATACGGCGGCGATGGCGATGCGATCGACATCACCGGCGTGATCGTTCCGCGCCTGCCGGGGTTCGAAGGCCCGGCCCTGCGCATCAGCATCCGCGATCATGGCGAGGGGGTCGACCCGATCCACATTCCGCGCCTGACGGAACGCTTCTACCGCGTGGACCGCGCCCGGTCCCGCGAGAGTGGCGGCACCGGGCTGGGATTGGCCATCGTCAAGCACATCCTCGGGCGGCATCGTGGTAGGCTGGTGATCCGCAGCCATCCCGGCGAGGGCTCTACTTTCGAAACCATTCTGCCGTTAAGCTGATAACCGTCACGCAATCGTCACATCAAGGCGCTACCGCTGCCCCACGCGAAAGGACCAGACCCATGAACCCGCATATCGTTTCCTCTTTCGACAAGGATCTGGAAGACATCAACCTGAATGTCCTGAAAATGGGCGGTCAGGTCGAGGCCGCGATCCTTGACGCCGCGCGCGCGCTGGAGCGCCGTGACGAAGAACTGGCCCAGGTGGTCGTTGACGGTGACAAGGCCATCGACGCGGCCGAGGAGGACATCAACAACCAGGTGGTGCGCCTGCTGGCCTTGCGCCAGCCGCAAGCGGGCGACTTGCGCACCGCGGTCGCCGTCATGAAAACCGCCGGGGACCTGGAACGGCTGGGCGACTATGCCAAGAACATGGCCAAGCGCGTGCCGGTGCTGGCGACCAGCCCGATGATCGAAGGCGCGGCAGGCGCGCTGCGCCGTCAGGCCCGTCTGGTCGGGCAGATGCTGACCGACATGTTGGACGCGTTCGCGCGCAATGACACCGACCTGGCGCGCGATGTCATCGGCCGCGACATAGAGGTCGACGACATGACCAACGCGCTGTTTCGCGAATTCATCACCCACATGATGGAAGACCCGCGCAACATCACGCCCTGCCTGCATTATGTATTTATCGCCAAGAACATAGAACGCATGGGGGATCTGGTGACGCATGGGGCAGAGAATATCATCTTCGTGACCGAGGGCGAAACCGGCATCGAACGCGACAAGGGGCATTCGACCGCGACGATTGCCGCTCCCAGGGACTGACGACCAATGGCAGACGCAGACACGCCGCTGGTGCTGATCGTCGATGACGAGGCCGCCCAGCTTGCACTCTTGGGTTACAATCTGAAAGCGGCGGGGTTTCGCGTTGCCACGGCCAAGGACGGGGACGAGGCGCTTCTGGCAGTGGCCGAACAGGGGCCGGACGTGATCCTGCTGGACTGGATGTTGCCACGCCTGTCAGGGCTGGAAGTGTGCCGCCAGCTCAAGGCGACACCGGCCGGGCGCGATGCGGCGATCATCATGGTCTCTGCCCGGTCGGAAGAAACCGACCGCGTGCGGGGGCTGGAAACCGGCGCGGATGACTACATCGTGAAACCGTATTCCGTGGCCGAACTGATCGCCCGCGTTCGGGCCAACCTGCGCCGGCTGCGCCCCACCTCGTCGGGACAGACCCTGGAGGTGGGCGATATCCGGCTCGACCCCGACACCCACCGCGTGACCCGCCAAGGACAGGTGTTGCACCTGGGGCCGACCGAATTCCGGCTGCTGGGTGCATTGATGGAACGCCCCGGCAAGGTCTGGACGCGCGAGGCGCTTCTGGACCGCGTCTGGGGCCGCGACATCTACATCGACACCCGCACGGTGGATGTGCATGTCGGGCGCCTGCGCAAGACCCTGCTGTCCCAAGGCGGCGAAGACCCGATCCGCACCGTCCGCGGCGCGGGCTACGCGATGGGCTGACCGGGTTTGGTCGCCCTTCGGCCCGCACAGGCCAAGGATGCGCCGGTCCTCGCGGCGCTATCCATTGAAACATGGCTGAACACCTATACCCGCGCGGGGCTTGGACCCAAGCGCGCGGCCTATGTTCTGAACGAATTCAGCCCGCGCGCGCTTATGCAGGCGATCGAGGATGAACAGGTCACGGTGTCGGACCATAATCGCGGCATTACCGGGTACACGCGGGCGCGGGAGGGGCAGATCGCGCCGGTCGGACCATGCCACGGCACCGAACTGGTCACGCTTTACATCCGGCCCGCCATGCAACGTCAGGGCATTGGCCACGCCTTGCTGTCGAACCTTGTGGCACAGGCCACGCGCCGGGGCAGCCCCGCGCTGTGGCTGACGGTGAATTGCAGGAACCACAACGCGCGGGCGTTTTACAAGGCGCACGGTTTCGACCCGATCGGGCAGACCGATTTCGTGCTGGACGGAAAGGCATACCCGAATTTCGTCTTGCGCCGTGACTTGCCCGGTGCCGGGTAGTGCACCACGTCATCGGGAAGATACACAGCCCGAACGCGGTTCCCGGCACACGCGGTGCGTTGCCCCGACCGCAAGCACCCCCTTTCGAAACCGCCCGGTCCTGCCTATGTCTTTTTCAAAGGACGGAGGTGCATCATGCTGTCAACGACCGACAAACTGGCGGGTATCGACCCCGACCATGCAGCCGCAATCGCGCAAGCCGGGGGGCAGATCAAGGCGCTCGACCCGATCGGGGCGGAAGTGTCCGGCCTCGATCTGGCGGCGACCGAAGCGCTGCCGCCCGACGCCGTAACAGCGCTGGAACGGGAAATGGCGCGCCGGGGCTTCCTCGTTTTCAAGAACGCCCAGGAACTGGACCCGGAGGATTTCCTGCGCGCCAGTTGCCTCTGGGGCGGCAAGGAGCTGCACAGCACCCATGGCGTTCACCCCGAAACGCCCGGCGGCAACCGCCACATCTTTCGCCTGTCCAATGACCGCCGCCACGGCATTCCCGATGTGGGGCCACAATGGCACAATGACGGCAGCTTTCTGCCCGCGACGTTTTCCCATTCCGGCTATCACATCATCCGGCCTGCCGAACGCGGCGGCGGCACGCATTTCGCGCATCAGGGTTTGGCGTTCAAGGCACTGTCAGAACCGCAACAGGCGCGCTGGTCGCGGATGGCCTCGGTGAACTCGGCCTCGGGCGTGGTTCACCCGCTGGTACACACGCACCCCGTTTCAGGACAGCGCTGCATCTGGCTGCACCTGGGCATGACCGGCGCCGTCATCGAAAAGCTGCCGGACTCGGACGGGGTCCGTCTGCTCACCGCGGACGAGTTGACGCGGCTTTGCCACGATTACAACGACATCCTGAATGCCGGGCTGACACGGGGCTACGCGGTGGCGTTCGAATACAGCCAAAACGATTGCGTGTTCATCGACAACCTGGCCGTCGCGCACCGCGCGGCCCCCGAGGCGCACATGCCGGTCGAAGACCAAGGCTTGCGGATCATGCATCGCAGCACCGTCAAGGGGGTGCAGGATCTGGCGCCGGGGTTCGACCTGCCGCAGCATGTCAATATCGACGGCCCCAACCCCTCTGCCGACGGGGTCTGGCAGGGCGGTGGTGTCGGGTTCCGGTGGGACGACTCGATCCCGATGCGGAACTGACCCACCGCGCGCAGGCGGTCTAGAGTGCGTCGCGTTCATTCGTATTCACGCGACCCACTCTAACCTTATGTTGTCGCATGTCTTTTCGCGCAAAACCGGGAACCACTTTTGCGCGACACGCTTGTCTTATGCTGATCCCGGCTCTTGTGCGAAGAGAGAGCCAGCGCGCGCCACGCCATTTATGGCGCGCGCTGGCGGTGGCTGGATCGTCACGG
>JAAAPG010000165.1 GCA_009908405.1 Alphaproteobacteria bacterium
TGCGATCCGCGACTTGCTGGCCCGCCCGCAGGCCCGCGTGGCCTTCGTGAATGCGCATTGCGTGAACGTGGCGGCGCGGGATGGCGCGTATCGACACGCGCTGCAAAGCGCGGATATGCTGCTGCCCGATGGCGCGGGGCTGGAACTGGCGGCCAGGTTGCACGGCGCGCGGTTCGCGGCCAACCTCAACGGCACGGACCTGGGACCCGAGCTTGCGCGCGAGATGGCGGCGCGCGGGCTGTCGCTGTTCCTGCTGGGGGCCGCGCCCGGCGTGGCGGAACGGGCGGGCCAGCGGTTGCAACAGATTGCGCCCGGCCTGACGATTGCAGGCACCCGCGACGGCTATCACGGCTTGCAAGACGCTCAGGCAGCGGTCGACGCGATCAATGCCAGCGGCGCCGATATGGTCTGGATGGCGACCGGCGTGCCGCATCAAGACATGTGGTTGGCGAAACATGCCGCCGAACTCGACGCGCGTTATATGCTGGGCGTGGGCGCTCTGCTGGATTTCCTGTCGGGCCGCATATCGCGCGCGCCGTTGTGGATGCGCCGCGCGCGGCTGGAATGGCTGTGGCGGCTGGGGCTGGAACCGCGCCGGATGTTCCTGCGCTATGTCTGGGGGAACGCGGCGTTCCTGGCGCGCGCGCTGGCGCATCGCATCACGGTCGCGGGGTCACGACAACGTTAGAGATCGAGGCCGCCAGCCTCCGCAAAATCGCCGCAATTTTCCGGTAACGCCTGCCGTGTCCTGATAGGATAAGGTTATGAAACGGACCCGAATGTACTTGACAGGGGCCGCGATGACAGGGGCCGCGATCGCGGCTGCCGTTGTCGTGATGCCGCACGCGCCCACCCCGTTGACCCAAACGGAACGGCTGGCGCATTACGACACGCCCTTGCCCGCGCCGGACGGGGATATGGGCGTTTACTATCTTGGGCATAGCCTGATCGGTCCGGATATCCCGGCATTCGTGCAACAGCTTGCGCAAGCGGCGCGTGACCCGCAGGCGTTTTACAACAGCCAGCTTGGCTGGGGGGCCAGCCTGCGCACGCATTGGGAGCCGGACGAAGTAATCCCCGGCTATGACGTGATGAATCAGCCACCTGCCCATCGCCCGGCGAAAGCGGCGCTGCGCAGCGGGGACTATGACGCGCTGGTGCTGACAGAGATGATCGACCTGAAGGACGCGATTCGCTGGCACGATTCGGGACGCTACACAGCACTCTGGGCACAACTGGCGCGAAAACATGCACCTGAGATACGTGTTTATAAATATGAGACATGGCACCAATACGCAGACGCGGCCGATTGGATCGACCGTATCGAGCGCGATGCCGAAGCCTTGTGGGAAGGCACGATCCTGGCACAGGCCAAGGCCTATCCGGGCGTCGGCACGATCCATGTCATCCCGGCGGGCCGCGCCATGGCCGCCTTTGCCCGCGAGATCGGCGCGCGCGGCGGTTTGCCCGGCATGGCCAGTGCAGACACGTTGTTTACCCTGACCGAGGATGGCCTGCGGGATGACATTCACCCCAGCGACAAGGCCGCTTACCTTGTTGCGCTGGTGCATTATGCCACGCTCTACCATGCCGACCCGCGCGGCCTGCCGCATGCGCTGCTGCGCGCCGATGGCACCCCCGCAGAGGCGCCCGCCCCAGAGGTGGCGGCGCTGATGCAACAGGTCGCCTGGGACGTGGTGCGCTCCGTGCGCTCGACCGGTATCGTGCAAATTTCGGGAGGGAGCTGATGCGCCTGTTTCCGGTTCTGGCATACCTGCTGCTGATGCCCTTTGCCGCGCTGGCCGAGGGCTATCTTTCGCCCCGCGACGCAGGTGCGCCGCGTTGGCTGGGGATGAACCTGACAGAGCTGCGCGATTACCAGCCGCAACGCCCGTTCATCGACGTGATGACAACCGCGCGCAGCTGGATCGGGCATCGCCACGACCAATGGGGCGGGTTCGAGACCGACGACCTTGTCCGTCTTGGCGCGCTCGATGACCATGGATGGCCGCGTTTCGTGCCGGAGGGGGCATCCGCCCTTGCCAGCCTGATGCTGGTCGACCTGGCCGAGGATGCCGGTGGCATTGCGGGCAATTACCGCGTGACATGGTCCGGGCAGGCGGATGTCAAGGTCACCGGCCGCGTGGGCGGCACCCGACGGCGCGGCCCGAACGAGCTGTGGTTCAGCACCTCTCCCGGTCCGGGCTTGGTGGAATTGCAGGTCTCGAATATCGACCGGGACGACCCGATCCGTGATATTGCCGTGGTGCACCAGGACCACCTTGCCGCCCATGACGCAGGCAAGATCTTCAACCCCGACTGGGTGGCGCGGGTCGACGGGATGGCGGTGTTCCGTTTCATGGAATGGATGAACACCAACGACACCCGGATCTCCGAATGGTCCGAGCGCCCGCACCCGGATGACGCCACCTACACCCCGCGCGGGGTTCCGCTGGAGGTCATGATCCAACTGGCCAATGAAACCGGGACAGAGCCGTGGTTCAACATTCCGCACCTGGCGGGTGACGATTACATCGCGCGGATGGCGGCCATGATTCGCGACCGCCTGGACCCCGGATTGCGGGCCTGGATCGAGTTTTCGAACGAGACGTGGAACTGGTCCTTCCCGCAAGCCACCCATGCCCGCGAGCAGGCGCAAGCGCGCTGGGGGGATGGCAACCGGTGGCAGGAATGGAACGCCATGCGCGCGGCGCAGATGGTGCAGATCTTCGACCGCGTGTTCGACGGGCAGCGCGACCGGCTGGTGCGGGTTCTGGCCACGCAAACCGGATGGCACGGGCTGGAAGAAACGTTGCTTGCGCCAAGCTGGCAGGCTGAAAGCAGCGACAACCCGCCGCCGCCGACCCTGTTCGACGCTTACGCGATCACGGGGTATTTCAGCGGGCTTTTGGGCAGCGACGAAAAGCTGGAGATGACGCGCGGCTGGCTGAACGACGCCCGCGCCCAGGCCGCGCAAGAGGGCCGCGCCAGGGGCTTGTCCGGGAATGCGCTGGACAGCTTCACCCGCGACCGCGCGCATGACATCCTGCGCCCGCGCCTGATAGACGAATTGCGCGATGGCGGCATTAGCGGGGACCGGCGCAACACGGTGGCGTCGTTTCTGGACACCGACCTGCCCTATCACCGCGGCGTTGCCGAACGCTGGGGGCTGGACCTGGTCGCGTATGAAGCGGGCACCCACCTGGTGGGTATCGGGGCCAACCGCGACGATGCCGCGTTGACCGCATTGTTTGTCGATGTCAACTATTCCCAAGGCATGGCCGATCTGTATACCATGCTCCTGCGCGGATGGGTCAAAGGCGGCGGCGGGCTGCTGGCGCATTTCACCGATATTCGCGCGCCAGGTGCTTGGGGCAGCTTCGGGGCGTTGCGCCACCTGACAGACCAGAACCCGCGCTGGGATGCGCTGGTCGGCTTTGACCCCGCAGAGATTGTGCAATGAGTGTCGTCGTGTCGATCATCATTCCGGCCAATAACGAGGCAGGCTATATCGGCCAATGCCTGGCCATGATGCTGGACAGCGACCCGGTGCCCGGCCACGCGATAGAGCTGATCGTGGTCGCCAATGGCTGCACCGACACTACCGTCGCGATCGCGGAACGCTACGATGCAGCGGCCGTCGAACGCGGCTGGAAACTGAAAGTGCTCGATCTGCACGCGGGGTCCAAGATCAAGGCGCTGAATGCCGGGGACGCTGTCGCCATCGGGCGGTATCGCGTTTACCTGGATGCCGATGTGCGCGTCAGCCAACCCTTGCTGGGGCAGATCGTGGACGCGCTGAACACCGACGCGGCCCGTTATGCGACCGGCACGCCGCATATCGCCCCGCCCGACAGTGTCTTGACGCGGCTCTACGCCCGGTTCTGGCGTCAGGTGCCGTTCAACCAGAGCACCGCGCCCGGCTTCGGCCTGTTTGCCGTGAATGCTCCGGGCCGCGCGCGCTGGGCAAAATTCCCCGATGTCATCGCCGATGACACGTTCGTGCGGCTGCAATTCACGCCCGCCGAACGTGTTCAGGTCGCCGCCGAATACACGTGGCCCATGGTCGAAGGACTGGCGCAGCTTGTGCGCGTGCGGCGGCGGCAGGACAAGGGCACGGCCCAGATCGCCGCGCGCTATCCCGATTTGCTGCGCAACGAGGCCAAGGAGCGCCACGATATCGTCAAGCTTGCCAAGGCAGACCCGGTCGGCTTTGCAGTTTATGCCTGCGTGGCCTTGCTGGTGCGCATGGGCAAACCCTTCGCCAATCGGCAGGGATGGTCACGCGGGCGTTGACGCGCGGGCGGCCTGCACGAAAGCGGTCATGCGGGCCGCATCCTTGATGCCCGGTGCGGATTCGACCCCGGACGACACATCGACCTGCGCGGCGCCGGTCAAGCGGCGGGCCTCGGCGACATTGTCGGGCGTCAGCCCGCCAGCCAGCATCCAGGGGCGCGCCCAGTCGCGCCCGGCGATCAGGCGCCAGTCGAAGGCCAGACCGTTCCCGCCGGGCAGCGCCGCGCCGGTTGCAGGCTTGGCATCGACGAGGATCTGGTCGGCGACCGCCTCGAACGCGGCCAGCTTCGGCAAATCCGCCGCACTGGCGATCCCGACCGCTTTCATCACCGGCAGCCCGTAGCGCGCGCGCAGTTCGGCCACGCGATCCGGGGATTCGGCTCCATGCAATTGAAGCATGTCGAGGGGAACCTGCGCCATGATCGCGTCGAGCATGGCGTCCTCCGGGTTGACCACAAGCGCGACCTTCGCCAGCCCGACAGGCGCGGCCAGGGCCAGCCCGCGCGCCGCGTCGGGGTTCAGGTTGCGCGGCGATTTGGGAAAGAACACGAAGCCAGCATAGCTGGCCCCTGCACGCGCCGCACCATCAAGGTCCTGCGCGCTGGTCAGCCCGCAGATTTTCACGCGTGTCGACAGGGTCATGGGGGCTTTACTTTGCCTCCAGAACCGCGAGCACATCGTCTTTTTGTGCGACGGCGGGCGCGGCCTTTTCCATCTTGGCCATATCCGCTTCCAGATCATCCACCTTGCGGCGCAGCCGGGCGGCTTCGGCGCGGTAGCTGTGCTCACGCAGCCATTCCCAGATGAACCCCAGCATCAGCCCCAGCCCGATGGCCAATCCCAGCAGGATGAACAATGGCAAGGCGAAACCGAAATTGAACCCGATCAGGGCACCGATGGTGTCGGGAAATAGTTGCACCGCGACGAAATCGCGGTTCGCAAGGGCAATCGTTGCCAACAGGATTGCAAGAACCGCGGACAAGGCGATTCGTAGATAGGCCATCATATGGGGTTACTCCTCGATACCGTTGAGCCGGTCGCGCAACAGCTTGCCGGTCTTGAAAAAGGGAACGGCCTTTTCGGCCACGGCGACACTTTCGCCGGTGCGCGGGTTGCGCCCGATGCGGGCGTCGCGCGTCTTGACGGAAAACGCGCCGAAGCCCCGCAGCTCCACGCGTTCCCCGCGGGCGAGCGCCTCTGTGATCTCATCGAAGATGGTGGACACGATGCGTTCCACATCGCGTTGAAACAGGTGTGGGTTCTCTTCAGCGATCTTCTGGATCAGCTCTGACCGGATCATCTATGTTACCCCCGCAAACCCGCGCATTGATTGCGCTTTTACAGCGTCTATAGCCAAAATGACACAACAATGCCACCGAAACCGACACAGAGTTTT
Source organism: Alphaproteobacteria bacterium (assembly GCA_009908405.1). GTDB lineage: Bacteria > Pseudomonadota > Alphaproteobacteria > Rhodobacterales > Rhodobacteraceae > Roseinatronobacter. The sequence continues at coordinate 5,693 of JAAAPG010000165.1, forward strand.
TCGGCATTGGTGAAATGCCGCCTAGAAGGCCGGTTGGGTTTGCCGCCGTCGTTGCAACAGGATCACCATGCCCAGAAGCAACAGCGCCGGGATATAGAATATCTGTTGCGGCATGCGGTCCGCCTCGCGCCCGACGGCAACAAGCTTCACTTGCTGATCGGCGTAGAAATCGAAATCCCCCAGCTTTTCCTGGTAGGGCGTGCCGAACATCGGTTCGTCCATGGCGACACCCTCCTCGGACGGCATCAGGAACAGCCCCGTGGATTGCAGGCGCTGCGCGGGCGGTGTGTCGTCAACACGCACGACCAGCGTGGTTGACCGCTGCGCCCCGGTGTTGAAATCCGGCCCTTCGACAAAGACCCGCAATTCGTCGCCCGGTGCGGCATCGGTCAGCACCTCCTCGAACGCGGAGCCCGGCAGCTCCTCGAACTGCGGCTGAATGCGGTCCAACCAGAAATTGGGCACGAACAGCGTGAAGGCGACCAACAGCAGCGCCGCCGATTCCCACAGCTTGGAGCGCGCCAGGAAATAGCCCTGCGAGGCAGCGGCGAACAGCAGCATGGCGAAGGTGGCGATCACGAAGATGAACACCGCCTGCACAATGCCCCCCATCGTGCCAAGGTCCACGCCGTACAGGATAAGCGTCGGGTTGTAGATGAACAGGAACGGCAACGCGAGCGTGCGCAGGCTGTAGAAGAACGCGGTGAAGCCGGTCTTGATCGGGTCACCCCCCGACACGGCGGCGGCCGCGAAACTGGCCAGCCCCACGGGTGGCGTGACATCGGCCATCAGCCCGAAATAGAACACGAACAGATGCGCCGCGATCAATGGCACGATCAGCCCCTCGCTGGCGCCAAGCGTGACCACCACCGTGGCCATGAGCGACGATACCACGATATAATTCGCCGTTGTCGGCAGACCCAGCCCCAGCACGAGCGAGAAGAACCCGACCAAGAGCAGCATCAGGAACAGGTTGCCCATGGACAAGAGTTCCACCAGCCCGGCCAGTTCGGTGCCGATGGGGGTGCGCGTGACGGTGGCCACGATGATCCCGGCGGCGCCCGTGGCCACGGCAATGCCGATCATGTTGCGTGCGCCCGCGATCATGCCCTCGACCAGGTCGGCGAATCCCGCACGAAAATGGGTCAACAGGTCACTCTCGCCGCGCAGCAGAGCTTTGACGGGCCGCTGTGTCAGGATGATGAACAACATGGTCATGACCGCGAAATAAGCGGATTTCGAGGGTGATTGCCGTTCCACCATCAGGAACCAGACCAGCACCACGATGGGCAACAGGTAATGCAACCCTGTCGGGAAGACTTCGTTCATCTTGGGCAGCTTGACCACTTCGGAATTGGGGTCGTCCATTTCCAGGTCGGGCTTGCGGGCCGAGACGTAGAGGCAGGCAAAGTAAACCGCCCCCAGCGCCGCAAGGATGATGGGCGCTGACAGCGCGGGAGCGGTCGCGCGCAAAGCGTTCACCCCGAGGATCAAGGCGTAGAACACCGCACCCGTCACCACGAATCCCAAGGCCACCTTGCCCAGCATGGCCAGCAGCGAACCACCTTTGCCAAGCGCGGGGATGCCGTTGCGCAGCGCTTCAAGATGCACGATGTAGATCAGCGCGATGTAGGAAATGATTGCCGGGAT
>JAAAPG010000159.1 GCA_009908405.1 Alphaproteobacteria bacterium
GTCTGGCCCTGTGGCTTTTCAGGTTTTTCCGAAGCAGAATGTGTCATCCCCACTCTGTTAGACCAAGTTTGAAAATGGGTCCAGATAGGGGTTGCACGCCTGAAAATTTCGGACTACTCACCGCGCCAAGTTGCTGCTGTAGCTCAGTGGTAGAGCACTCCCTTGGTAAGGGAGAGGTCGACAGTTCAATCCTGTCCAGCAGCACCAGTATTCCCGCCGCGCGCAACAAACCCTCGCCGCGAAAGGTCAGTCTGTCACGCATACCGTGACGCGTTCCGGGCCGGTGTTCTGCCGCGTCAGCTTTCGGAGGTGTCATCCCGCGACAGCAGGCCCAACCCGCGCAGGTAGATGCCGATACCGGTTTCCAGCAAATCCTCGGGCGAGAACGGGGCCCGCGCACCCGGCGCGCCGCGTGCATACAATTCGACAATGCCATGGCTGAGCGCGGACACATGGGCCGCGAACATTTCGGTCGGTGGGCGCTCTTTTTCGGGAATGCGCGCCGACAGGTCGGCGGCGGCACGCAGCAAGACGCCATTCGCGCGCGCAGAGGCCGTGGCCAGATCAGAGGTCGCCCGCGGCGAAATACCCGATTCGAACATCGCGACGTAATGACCGGGATGCGCGCGCGCAAAGGCCAGGTAGGCCCGGCCCACCGCCTCGAACGCGGTCAGTGGAGAGGGCTGGCCGTCCTTGTAGGCATATTCCAGAACATCCGCGAACAGGATGAACCCTTGTCGCGCCAGTTCGGTAATCAGTTCTTCGCGCCCGGTGAAATGCCGGTAGGGCGCGGCGGCAGAGACATCGGCCAGCTTCGCGGCCTCTGCCATGGTGAAGCCCTGCGGCCCGCGATCCGCGATCAGGCTCAGCGCGGCCTCGACCAGAGCTTGTTTCAGATTGCCGTGATGATAGCCGCGTTTTGCCATGCCGCGGTTTTAGCCGGGAAATGCGGCAAGGGAAAACGGTTTCGACGCGCTTGCGCGGGGTTGCACCGGGCGTTTGAAGCGACTAGATGGGCGATCGAGAGGCTGGCGCGGGCGAACGCCTTGCCAACCCGGTCAGGTCCGGAAGGAAGCAGCCGCAGCATTTTCCGTTCGGGTCGCTGTCCAGTCTCTCACTTTTTCCCGAAAGCGATCGTTAACAGGTGACATGTCGCCCCGTCGCGCGCTACCGTGGGTTGCAGGCGCACCCTGCGCCTTGACGGGAGGACAGACATGACACGAAATTTCCTGACACCAACGCTTGCGGCGTTGCTTCTGGGCGCGCCGGTGATGGCGCAACAGGCCTCTGACACGGTGGCGCCCGAAATCGCGACCGATGTCGCGGCGGCCTTTTCCGGCCTGTCCGACGCGGGGCAAGCCGCGCTCGCCGCCAAGGCGGCGGGCCAGAGCGTGGCGGCGGATGACTGGATGGTCGCCGCCGCGAACCCCTTGGCGGTCGAGGCGGGCGCGAAGGTCTTGCGCGCGGGCGGCACGGCCGCCGATGCCATGGTCGCGGTGCAAGCCGTGCTGGGGTTGGTAGAGCCGCAATCCTCGGGCCTTGGCGGCGGCGCGTTCCTTGTCTGGTATGACGCGGCGACGGGCGGCATAACCACGCTGGACGGGCGCGAAACCGCGCCCTTGGCCGCCGATCCGCGCTATTTCCAGGATGAAACCGGCGAACCGCTGGATTTCCGCACGGCGGTCGTCTCTGGCCGCTCGGTCGGCACACCCGGAACCCCGCGCCTGATGGAAGATGCCCATCGCCGCTGGGGCCGTGCCAACTGGGCCGGGCTGTTCGATGATGCGATCGCGCTGGCCGAAAGGGGCTTCACCGTCTCGCCGCGCATGGCCGATTCGGTCGCGGGCGCGGCGGACAGCCTGGGCGCGTTCCCCGACACGGCGGCCTATTTCCTGCCCGGCGGTGCACCGGTCGCGGCGGGTGACACGCTGGTCAATGCCGATTACGCCGACACGTTGCGCGCCATTGCAACGCAAGGCACGCAAGCTTTCTACACCGGCGACATTGCCGCCGATATCGTGGCGGCCACCCGCACCGACGCCCTGCCCGGCCTGCTGTCCTTGACCGACATGGCGCGCTACCGGGTGATCGAGCGTCCGGCGGTGTGCTACACCTACCGGGGCCGCGACGTGTGCGGCATGGGGCCGCCTTCGTCAGGGGCCGTGGCCGTGTCGCAAATCCTTGGCATGTTGGAGAATTTCGACCTGCCCGCCATGGACCCGCAAGCGGTGGAAACCCGCCGCCTGATGGGCGATGCCACGCGGCTGGCTTTTGCCGACCGGGGCCGCTACCTGGCCGATAGCGATTTCGTGCCGGTGCCGGTCATGGGCCTGACCGACCGCGATTATCTGGCCAGCCGCGCCGAGTTGCTGCGCGGGGATGATGCCTTGCCAGAGGTCGCACCCGGCGAACCCGCATGGGACCACGCCATCCTGTGGGGGGATGATACGGGCGTGGAACGGCCCGCGACCTCTCATGTCAGCATTGTCGATGGCGATGGCAATGTGCTGTCCATGACCACCACCATCGAAAGCGGGTTCGGCTCTCGCCTCTTCACGCGCGGGTTCCTGCTGAACAACGAGTTGACTGATTTCTCGTTCCGCACCCATGCGAATGGCTATCCCATCGCCAACCGGGTGGAACCGGGCAAGCGCCCGCGTTCCTCCATGTCGCCCACCATCGTGCTACAGGATGGCGCGCCGGTGCTGGCCATTGGCAGCCCCGGCGGGGCCACGATCATCGGCTACACGGCGCAAGCGATCATCGCGCACCTGGATTGGGGGATGGATGTGCAAGCGGCGGTGTCGATGCCGCACTTGGTGAACTCCTTTGGCAGGTATGCGCTGGAAGAAGGCACTTGGGCGGCAGAACTGGACGCGCCCTTGCAAGCGTTGGGCTACCAGACCCGCGTGACCGCGCTTACCTCTGGCCTGCACGCGATTGCGATCGGCGAAGGCTTGCGCGGTGGCGCAGATCCGCGCCGCGAGGGGATCGCGCTGGGCGAATGACGCCGGCAGGGGCAGGCGTCGCGCCTGCCCTTCTCAGTTCGACAGGTCGCGCAACCAGCGAAACAATTCGGCCCCGCCCTGCCCCAGGGCGACATGCATCCCGCTTTGCGCGGTCGCATTGCCGGTTATGCCGCGCAGGAACTGGTCAGGCCCGGCCAGGTAGGCCACGAAATTGTCCTCTGTCCAGCGCGCGCCGGTGGCGGCGGCTTGTTGCAGGTCCGAACTGTACAACCGAAACCCGCCATCCCCCGCCAAGGCGCGCCCGGCCACGCCATACAGGTTGGGACCCGCGCGCCCGCCGCGCGCCAGCACCGTGCCATCGGGCGCGACGACCTGATGACAGGTCCGGCAATCGCGCCACAAGTCTTCGTTGGCGGCCAAAGGTCCGACCGCGACACCCGCGATAAGGGCTAGGGCCACAAGGGGCCGCCGGAAATGTTTCATGTACTCGAACCCTTTTGCACAAGCGTAACACGCGCCTTGGTCCATGCAAGGGCGATCATGGTTTCAGCCGGTAACCTTTGCGAAACCAGCGCCAGCATAGCGCCATCGTGCCCAGGACCGCGGCAAGCACCACCGCCAGACCCAACCAGGGTGACGCGTCGGATTGCCCGATCATCCCGTAGCGCGCGCCGTCGATCAGGTAAAAGACCGGGTTGATGTGGCTGAGCGCTGCCATCACCGGCGGCAGCGCAGAGGTCGAATAAAACGTGCCCGACAGGAATGACAGCGGCACCACGATGAAATTGGTGATCGCCGCGATCTGGTCGAACTTGTTGGAAAGTATCCCCGCCGCGATCCCGATGGCCGACAACAAGGCCGCCCCAAGGGTGACGAAGATCAACAACCACAGCGGATGCGCCACGCCCTGCCCCAGCACAAGGGCTTCGGCAGCCAGGATGACCACGCCGACCATCAGGCCACGCGCGACGCCACCGGCCATGTACCCCAGCACCAGTTCACCGCCCGACAAGGGCGGCATCAACGTGTCGACGATATTGCCCTGCACTTTCGAGATGACGATGGACGACGACGTGTTGGCAAACGCGTTCTGGATAATCGTCATCATCAGGATGCCGGGGGCCAGGAATGTGACAAAGCTGACCCCCATCACCTCGCCGCGCATGGGGCCGATGGCCAGCGTGAACACTGCCAGGAACAGCCCCGCCGTCACCAGCGGTGCCGCCAGGGTCTGCGTCCAGACCACCAGGAAGCGCATGATCTCGCGCTTGGCCAGCGCCCCGAGCCCCAGCCAGTTGATCCGTCCGAAACGGCGCGCGCCCATATCGCGAAAGCCTGCCATGTCCATCCTGTTTTCCTTCGTCGTTTTTCCATGCCGACCGGATGTCGATCCTGCATTGTAATTAAACCGTCTGGCTTGTATTTCACGTGCTCGTCCCTAATCTTGGGACAACACAATTCCAAGGGGTCTGCCATGTCATGGACCGATGAGCGGGTCGAGCTGCTCAAGAAAATGTGGAACGAGGGGCATTCGGCCTCGACCATCGCCAAGGAACTTGGCGGCGTCACGCGCAATGCCGTGATCGGCAAGGTGCACCGGCTGGGCCTGTCGAACCGGAACGGCCCGGAACCCACTCCGGAACTTTCCCCGGAACCGGTCGCGCCGCAGGAGCCCGCGCCCGAACAGGCCGCCGCCGTGGTTGATCTGGCGCAGGTCAAGGCCGAACGCGCGAAGCCGAAGCCCGCGCCCGCCGCGGCGCCCGACCCGCAACCCGCGTCGCCCGACCTGACGGACACGCCAGAGGCAGAGACCACCGAAACCTACACGCCCAAACCAATCATTCCGGCGGGCCAGCCGCTGCCGCCGCAGCCTTCGGCCAATGAAATCGACCCCGAAGCCCTTGCCACGGTGCGCGAGGTCGAAAAGACGGCCAAGAAGCTATCCTTGCTGGAGCTGACCGAGCGGACCTGCAAATGGCCCATCGGCGACCCGGCGACGGAAGATTTCTGGTTCTGCGGCCTGCCCGTGAAATCCGGCAAGCCGTATTGCGAGGCGCATGTCGGCGTCGCGTTCCAGCCCATGAGCACGCGGCGCGACCGCAAACGCTGACCGTCTGAAAGGCCGAAGACCGGCACGCCACGCCGTCGGGGTCTGGCCGGTCACGCGGCGAAACTCGCGGTTGACGTTCGACCTGGCCAGGAAGCCGGTGTCCAGCATCGCCTCTGTGACACTGGCTCCGCGTTGCAATGCCGCGCAAGCGGCTTGCACGCGGCAGCCGTTCACATAGCGCAAGATATTGTCACCGGTGACAAGGTTGACCGCGACCGACAAGCGCTTGGCCAAGACTGACAGGCGGCGCGCCAGTTGTGCAAGGCTCAGGTCAGGGTCGCGCCACGGGCCGCGCATTTGCATCTACGCTTCAAGGCGAGCGAACAGGGCGCGGTCATCCTCGTCCGGCGCGGCAGGTCCGGCCCAATCGGGCGCAAGGCCCGGGCAATCGCCAGCGCATAGCCCGCATGGCCAAGCGGCACCAGCACATCCAGAAGCGGCGCGCCCGTGCTTTGCAGGGCAACCGCCAGCCCCGGCCCCAGCAGATGCAGCGCGTCTTGCGCGCCAAGCTGCGCCCCCATCCCGTCGGCCTTCCATGCCAGCCATACCAAGGCGGGCAAGGCCATGGCGGTCACGGGCTGCACCATCCGCGCGGCACCCAGCCCGCAATGCTGGGCCAATGCGACAATCATGGCCTGACACGCCACGATCCCCAGCAAACCCGCGATCCAGGACAAACCTGGCTGCCGCAGGATCATGTGCAGAACCAAGAAACCCAGCACTGCGCCGGATACAATCGCCAAGGGCAGCGGTTTCGCGGCGTTGGTGCCAGATGCCAGGCTGGTCGAGATAGCGCCGGCCGCGCATTTCTCGGTGCGGCCACGGTGCAGCCGGCACGGCGCGGCCATCCTGGCAGAGGAAAACGATGACCCGGTCTGCACCGACCCGGACGGGGCTGATCGCGCGACGATCCATGCGCGGGTTCTGGCGACCTTGCGCGGGCATCCGGGTCTGGACTGAGCAACCCGCTGCGCAACGGGGTGACGCGCCCTCGTTCAGCACTACCTGTCCGGTTAACCACAGGGAGAGGAGAGACCATGACACGTATCCTAAAACTCACCCCGGCACTGCTGGCCCTTATCGGCGGCACGGCCCTTGCCGACCCGCTGCCCTACAGCCAGGGCGATCGCAGCTTCGAAGCCTATGTCGCCACGCCAGAGGGGGCGTCGCGCGGCACCGTTCTGCTGGTGCATGACTGGGACGGTCTGACCGACCATGAGCGCGCGCAGGCCGACGCGCTGGCGGCGGATGGCTACCTTGCAGTCGCGCTGGATCTGTTCGGCACCGACGCCGTGCTGGAAGGTATCGACGATTACCGCCGCGAAACCGGCGCGCTTTACGGTGACCGCGCCGAATTCCGCGCGCGCATTGCCGCCGGGGCAGAGGCGGCCGCGGGGCTGGAGCAGGCCACCGACATGGTGATCGCGGGCTATTGCTTTGGCGGCGCGGCGGTGCTGGAAGCCGCGCGTGCCGGGCTGGACATGGCGGGTTTCGTCAGCTTCCATGGCGGCTTGGGCACGCCGGACGGGCAGGATTACAGCGCCACGCCTGCGCCGGTGATGGTGCTGCATGGCTCCGCCGACCCGGTATCGGGCATGGCCGACCTGGCCTCGCTGATGGACGAATTGCAGGAAGCGGGCGTGCCGCATGAAGCGCGCATCTTCGGCGGCGCGCGGCATTCCTTCACGGTGCCCGGATCGCGCGATTTCGACGAAAGCGCGAATGCCGGTGCGCAAGCCGCGTTCCGCGCGTTTCTGAGCGCCCGGTTCTGACACGTCCCACATGCGGACCTGTCGTAGGGTGCGTGCTTGCACGCACCCTGCCCGTCAGGCGCCGTAGGGCACCCAGATCGTCTTGACCTGCACCATCGCGTCCAGCCAGTCGCGGCCCTGCCCTGCGGGCGCGGGCCAGACCGGTTTCAGATTGCCCGCGCTTTCAAGTTCGATCAATTCGGCGACATGCGGCTGTGCATTGGCCAAGGCGGCCACGTCATCATGCCCGGCCAGGGTCTTGGCCAATTCCGGCACGGGGCCGGACACGATATTGACCACGCCCGACGGCACGTCCGACGCGCCCAGCATCGGCCCCAGTTCCAGCGCGGCCAAGGGGTTGGCCTGTGACGGCACGACCACCACGCGGTTGCCCATCGCAATCGCGGGCAGGATCAGCGACAAAGCGCCCAGAAGCGGGCGTTCCTCGGGGCAGACCAGGCCCACCACGCCGAACGCCTCGCGCATGGCCAAGGTCACAT
>JAAAPG010000052.1 GCA_009908405.1 Alphaproteobacteria bacterium
CGTCCACCAGCGCCAAGCCCGACCGCGACGGCACCAAGGATTCGGTCGCCAATATCCGCGACACCGGCGTGTTCTGCGTGAACGTGGTGGAATTTGCCGCGCGCGACGTGATGAATGCCAGTTCCGGCCCGTTGCCGCGCGAGGTGGACGAATTCGATCATGCGGGTATCGCGCGGGCGGACTGCGCCATAATTGCCGCGTCGCGCGTGGCCGATGCCCCCGCCGCGCTGGAATGCGAGATGCGCCAGATCATCCAACTGGATGGCGCGGCGAATTTCATCGTCGTGGGCGAGGTCGTGGGCGTGCATCTGCGCGACGATTGCATGGTGGACGGGCAATTCGACATCACGCGCTTCCAGCCGCTCGCGCGCTGTGGCTACCGCGATTACGCGGTGGTGCGCGACGTGTTCAGCTTGTCACGTCCGGGCGAGTGATCTTGCAGCGCGGCCCTGGCGGCATATGTTGCAACCAAAGACACAGGAGAGCGCCATGTTCGGCTTCAGCCCCAAGAAAGTTCAGATGATCGACCCGGCCCAGGCCTTGCCGGGCCGTGCTACCCCGATCCCGACGGCAGAGCGCCACGCGGTCTGGGACCGCCCGCTGAAAGCGCAGGTGCCCGAGGGCATGGACGAAGCCATGTTCGGCATGGGCTGTTTCTGGGGTGTCGAGCGGATTTTCTGGCAAACCCCCGGCGTCTGGCTGACGATGGTGGGCTACGCGGGCGGGTTCACGCCGAACCCGACCTATCAGGAAGTCTGCACCGGCCAGACCGGCCATAACGAGGTGGTGCGCGTGATTTTCGATCCGGCGCGGATCAGCTACGAGGGGTTGCTGGCGGCGTTCTGGGAAGGGCATGACCCGACCCAAGGGATGCGGCAGGGCAACGACCGGGGCACGCAGTATCGCTCTGGCATCTATGCCTATGGTGATACGCAATTGGCGGCGGCGCAAGCCAGCCGGGACGCTTTCGCGCCGCGCCTGGCGCAGGCGGGCCACGGCGCGATCACCACCGAAATCCTGCCCGCACCGGAATTTTATTATGCCGAGGATTACCACCAGCAATACCTGCACAAGAATCCGGGCGGCTATTGCGGCCTGGGCGGCACCGGCGTGACCTGCCCGGTGGGCCTGTCGGCCTGAGCCGCGCCCGCGCGCGGATCGGTCGCCGCGCCCACCCGCCCACCCCTGCGCGCCACCCGACCCGCGCGCGGGCGCGGCTGTGGCGGGCGCGCCCGCACGCCTGTGTCCGGCCTTGCGCTTGACCGGGGGCGGGGTCGGCTGTATCGCGGCAGCAGTTTCCCTGCCTTGAAAGCCCGTCATGACCACCTTCACCGCGATCACCACGCTTGGTTCCGAAGCCTCTGCCTACGCCCTGTCCGAGGCGATGGAGAACATGGACCCCGAACCCACCGGCGTAGGTGTCTTCGAGATGGAGGACGGATCGGGCCTGTGGGAAGTGGGCGGCTATTTCGTCGAGGCGCCGGATGACGTGGAATTGACGCTGCTGGCGCAAGCGTTCGGGGCGAAGGCTTTTGTCGTGTCGGAATTGCCGGAAATCGACTGGGTGGCCAAGGTCAAGCGCGACCTGTCGCCGGTCGAGGCGGGGCGCTTCCTTGTTTATGGCAGCCATGATGCCGCGAAATTGCCAGAGGGCCGCATCGGCCTGCTGATCGACGCGGCGATGGCATTCGGCACTGGCCATCACGGCACGACGCTGGGATGTCTGCGGGCGCTGGACCGGCTGGACAGCGCGGGGTTTCGGGGCAAGAACGTGGCCGATATCGGCTGCGGGACCGCCGTGCTGGCCATGGGTGCCGCGAAAATCTGGCCCGAGCCGGTTCTGGCCAGCGACATTGACGCCATCGCCGTAGAGGTTGCCGAGGCGAACGTCACCGCCAACGGGCTGGACGGGCGCGTCATCTGCCTGGAGGCCACGGGCTTCGACCATCCGGACCTGCACGAGGCCGCCCCGTTTGACCTGGTCTTTGCCAATATCCTGATGGGACCGCTGATTTCCCTGGCGCCGGACATGGGGCGCATGGTTGTCCAAGGGGGCTTTGCCATCTTGTCCGGGTTGCTTGTCGAGCAAGCCGAAACCGTGCTGGCCGCCTACACGGCTGCGGGGTTCAAGCTGCACACCCGCGAAGATATCGGGGATTGGGCGACTTTGACAGTTAAACGGACCTGACGCGGGAATGCCTGTCTGATGCCCTAGTTGTGCCCGAATTTTCTGGTGTTGTGATCTTGATTGAAAGACACGGACAGGTCACGGGCTATACAAGGTCGGCAGGCATGACACCTCAAGAGATGATAGATTTCGATGCACGGCGCGAAGCGGTTATCCGGCACCAGATAAAAACAAATCCCAATTTGCGTGCCATGCGGCGTGATCGCCGTGTTGCGTTCGCAGCGGGTATCGTGCGCTATTTTGCAGCGCTGGCAATCCTGCTGTTCCTCGTCAAAGCCTTTGTCATTTCCCAGGGGGGCGTCGAGGGCTATCTGGCCCTGGTTTCGCCGCTGTTGACCGAGCTGCCGCAGGGTGGGCTGCTGGCGCAAGCCGTTGCGCCCGATTCTTACAGCATCATGATCGCGGAAACATTCGGGAACTGGATCTCGCCAGAGACCGGGACGACACAAAACGCGATGGCCGGGATCGAACAGGTCGGTCCGGCTGCACGCGGCCAGTAATACGCGATCCAGACCCATGGCACCTGCGGGCGCGGGGTCCGGGTGCGTTACCGTTGGGCCGGCATCGTGACCTGACGCGCAGGGCAGGCGCGCTCCAGCACATCGGCATCGCACCTGCGCGGTGACAGGTCCGACCCAAGGCACAGGCGGAGTTCCCGGAGATTGCCGTCGCGGCATGTCGCAATCACCATGTCGGGGCCGTAATCCGGGTTGGCATCGCGAAACGCGGTTTCAATGTCTTCGGGCGCGGCGCGGACCCTGCGTTCTACCTCGGCCAGGTCGGGCGACCAGTTCAGGCGTTCGAACGCAAAGCGGGTTGCCTTGAAATAGGTATCGGCCGTCAGCCCGCTGCACCGGCCGTGTTTCTTCCATTGATGCCATGCGAGTCCGCCATCGCCCATGATGTCAGACATGGCACCGGTCTGCGCCCGGCTGGGATCGCGTTGGTCCGTGTCGCAGTATTCCGGCCAGCCCCCGTCGGCATGTTGCGGCCATAGTCCGTGCACCAACCAGCCCGCATCGGTGTCGCATTGGGCCGCATCGCGGGCATCGCCCTCTGCAGCGCACCAGCTTGGCATCCAGCTCAGCGCCAGCAGGTAGTAATTATCCCGTTCGGAACTGTCGGCCCGATCGCCCAGAAAGTAAGACCCGCACAGCACGAGCAGCGCCACCCCGGCCAAGCCTTTGCGAAACGGTTTTTGCATTTGCCCTTCCCCTTGCAGTCCGACTTGGCTATAACCCGCGCATCCCCCGATCGCGAGGAGAGGCAGGGTTCCCTGCCGCCGGTTCCCGGCACGTGATAAACCATGCGCGCGCGCTGCGCGTGCCAGCAGATACAGGAGCGTCGCTCATGTCGAAACCGCTTATGTCCAAAGCCACCGCCGTGTGGCTGGTGGACAACACCACGCTCAGCTTCAAGCAGATTGCCGATTTCTGCGGTTTGCACGAATTGGAAGTGCAGGGCATTGCCGATGGCGATGTGGCGGGCGGCGTCAAGGGCTTTGACCCGATCGCCAACAACCAGTTGGACCCGATCGAGATCGAGCGCGCCGAGAAAGACCCGCGTTACGCGCTGAAGCTGAAATACAATCCGGCCTCTGAAGGCGAAGAAAAGCGTCGCGGCCCGCGCTACACGCCATTGTCCAAGCGCCAGGATCGCCCGGCATCCATCCTGTGGCTGGTCAAGTTCCACCCCGAACTGGCCGACGCGCAAATCCGACGCCTCGTGGGCACCACGAATTCCACCATTGCTGCGATCCGCGAGCGTACGCATTGGAACATCTCCAACCTGCAACCGATTGATCCGGTCGCGCTGGGCCTGTGCAAACAGTCCGAGCTTGACAAGGAAGTTCGGAAAGCCGCCGACAAGGCCGCCAAGGAAGGCCGCGTTCTGTCAGATGAAGAACGCCGCAAGCTGGTCTCGACGGAGCAGTCGCTGGAGATGGAGGCAGAGGCGAAAATGCCCGCCGGGATTGCCGGCCTGGAGAATTTCACCGTGTCCGACATGAAGCCCGAGGAGGAAGAGAAAACCTCTGCCGATTACTCCGATGCCGACAGCTTCTTCAACCTGCCCGAGGATGACGACGCGGATGACGACGCGGATGACGGCGGCAGCGCTGCGCGTTGAGCGTCTTTTCCCCGCCCGCGTTTCGCGCTAGGCGGGGACGGACACAGACAAACAGGCCGGGGACGGACCCATGAAATTCACCATGTCGTGGTTGAAGGACCATCTGGATACAACCGCCACTTTGGAAGAGCTGCTTTATGCGCTGACCGATCTGGGGCTGGAAGTGGAAGATGTCACGGACCCCGCCGCCACGCTTGGCGCGTTCACCATCGCGCGGGTGATCGAGGCCGCGCCGCACCCCGATGCCGACCGCCTGCGCCTGTGCCGGGTCGAAGCCTGGCCGAACGGCCCCGATGCCCCCTCGGAAGAAGTGCAGGTCGTCTGCGGCGCGCCCAATGCCCGCACCGGCTTGGTCGGCGTCTTCGCGCCCGTGGGAACGCATGTTCCGGGCACGGGCGTGGACCTGAAACCGGGTGTCATTCGCGGGCAGGCCAGCAACGGGATGCTGTGTTCCGAGCGCGAGCTGGAACTGTCCGAAGATCATGATGGCATTATCGACCTGCCTGCCGACGCACCTTTGGGCGCGCGCTATATTGATTATGCCGGCGTGAATGACCCGGTCATCGACATCGCCATCACCCCCAACCGTCCCGACGCCTTGGGCGTACGCGGTATTGCGCGCGATCTGGCGGCGCGGGGGCTTGGCACCTTGAAGCCTTTGGCGGTGGACCCGGTTGCGGGCATGTTCCCGTGCCCCGTCGGTGTGCAGATCGCGCCGGAGTTGAAGGACAAGGGCTGCCCGCTGTTCGCCGGTCGCCTTGTGCGCGGCGTGACGAACGGCCCCTCGCCCGCGTGGCTGCAAAAGCGGCTGCGGGCGATAGGTCTTCGGCCCATTTCGGCGCTGGTGGATATCACCAATTTCTTCACCTTCGACCTGAACCGCCCGCTGCACGTGTTCGACGCGGCCAAGGTGCAGGGCGATCTGCGCATTCACCCGGCTGCGGGCGGCGAGGAACTCTTGGCGCTGGACGACAAGACCTACACGCTTGGCGCAGGCCAGATGGCCATTTCCGACGATCAGGGCGTCGAAAGCCTGGCCGGCATCATGGGCGGCGCGGCGTCGGGCTGTTCCGAGGACACGGTCGATGTGTTCATCGAATCCGCCTATTGGGACCCGATCACCATCGCCGCCACGGGCCGCGCGCTGAAAATAAATTCCGACGCGCGCTACCGGTTCGAACGCGGCGTGGACCCGGCCTTTACGCTGGACGGTCTGGAACTGGCCACGCGCATGGTGATGGATCTGTGCGGCGGCGCGCCGTCCGAGGTCGTGGTCGATGGCGCCATCCCCGACACCGCGCGCAGCTACACATTCGACCCCGCGCGCACAGGGTCGCTCGTGGGCATGGACATTTCCGAGGCCACGCAGCGGGCCACGCTGGACGCCTTGGGCTTCACGCTGGACGGCAATCAAGCCAGCCCGCCCAGCTGGCGGCCCGACGTGTTGGGCGCGGCCGACCTGGTCGAGGAAATCGCCCGTGTCGCGTCTTTGACAAAGCTGGAAGGCAAGCCGCTGCCGCGCCCGCAAGCGGGCGTGCCGCGCGCGATCCTGACGCCGCTGCAAACCCGCGAACGCGCCGCGCGGCGGATGCTGGCGGGACTGGGTTATAATGAATGCGTGACCTACAGCTTCATCGACGCCGATAGTGCAGCCCTTTTCGGCGGTGGCGCGGACGCGACCCGTCTGCAAAACCCGATCAGTTCGGAAATGACGCATCTGCGCCCCGACCTGCTGCCGGGCCTGTTGCAAGCGGCGGCGCGCAACCAGGCCCGCGGGGCGATGGACCTGGCCTTGTTCGAGGTCGGCCCGGCCTTTTCCGGCGGGGAACCGGGGGAACAGGTCACGCAGGCCACCGCCATTCTGGTGGGCGCGAATGCGGGGCGTGACCCGCATGGCAGCCGCCGCGCTGTGGACCTGTATGACGCCAAGGCCGATGCAGAGGCGGTTCTGTCTGCCATCGGCGCGCCTGCCAAGATGCAGATCAACCGCAACCTGCCCGGCTGGTTCCATCCGGGGCGCGCGGGTGTGCTGTCGCTGGGACCGAAACTGCCGCTGGCGATTTTCGGCGAGGTGCACCCGCGCATCACCCGTCATTACGGGCTGAAAGGGGCCGTCATGGCGCTGACGGTGCTGGTCGAAAACCCGCCCCAGCCCAAGGCCCGCAAAACCGCGCGCGGGGCGCTGTCGGGCAACCGGCTGCAAGCGGTGGAACGCGATTTCGCCTTCGTGCTGGATGCCGGGATAGAGGCTGCGCAGGTCGTCAATGCCGCGATGGGGGCCGACAAGGCGCTGATTGCCGAAGTTCAGGTCTTCGACGAATTCACCGGCGACAAGGCCGCGGCGCAGCTTGGCGAAGGCCGCAAATCGCTGGCAATCGCGGTGCGCCTGCAACCCGGCGACAAGACCCTGACCGATGAAGAGATCGACGCCGTCGGGGCCAAGATCATCGCCAAGGTTGAAAAAGTCACCGGCGGCACGCTGCGCGGGTAACTGTAAATACTCGACATGTGCGACAAGGGGCTTTAGCCCGGTTGTGCAACCAAGCCGGAGCCGCAAATGGTCGAGATTTCGTCAACCGCCCTGCCAGAGGTCAAGCTGATAACCCCGCGCCGTTTCGGTGACGCGCGCGGCTGGTTCAGCGAAAGCTGGAACCGCCGGACCCTGCGGGACGCGGGTTTGGACCTGCCAGATTTCGTGCAAGACAATCATTCCATGTCGGCGCAGACCGGTACGTTGCGCGGTCTGCATTTCCAAGGCCCGCCGCATGCCCAAGGCAAACTGGTGCGCTGCGCGCGCGGTGCGTTTCTGGATGTGGCGGTCGATGCGCGGCGCGGATCGCCCAATTACGGGAAATGGGTGGCCCAGGAATTGACCGAAGAAAACGGCCGTCAACTTTGGGTGCCGCCCGGTTTTTTGCACGGCTTCGTCACGCTTCTGCCGGATACGG
>JAAAPG010000160.1 GCA_009908405.1 Alphaproteobacteria bacterium
GGGGGCAGGTTGCCGCGCCGCAGCCGCGAGCACAGCGCGCAATAGGTGCGGCCCGCGGGCACTTTGTCCATCACGATGGAATAGGTGTCCTGGTATTCAATCCGGTGCGGCACCTGCATCCGCGTCAGGAATTCGGGCAGCACGGTGGCGGGAAAGCCCGGCTGGCCCTGGTCCAGGTTGCAGGCCAGCAATTCGACCGGCAGCAGCCCGCGCCATTGCAACTCGACCAAGGCCGCGAGCAAGGTATAGCTGTCCTTGCCGCCCGACAGGCAGACCAGCCAGCGCGCGCCCGGCTCCATCATGCCGTATTGGTCTATGGCCGCGCGGGTTTCGCGGATGATGCGCTTGCGAAGCTTGCGGAACTCGGTGCTGTCGGGCGCGTTTTGCAGCAGCGGCGGCAGGTCGGTATCGTCGAACATGTCAGTCCTTTCCGCAGTTGCAGGCGTCATGCGCGGGGTCCGCGCCCGGAACCGGGTCATAGCCGGAACTGCCCAAAGGGTGACAGCGGCCAAGGCGACGGATCGTCAACCATGTGCCCTTGACCGCGCCGTGGCGTTGCAGCGCTTCCATCGCATAGGCGGAACAGGTCGGCTGAAACCGGCAGCCATGGCCAACCCAAGGGCTGAACACCACACGATAGAACCGGATGGGCAGCGAGACGATCCACGCCATCGGGGTCATGCCTTGCCCCCGTGCAGCTTGCCCAAAGCGCGCTTTAGGTCAGTGACCATATCGGCAAAGTCGTGGCTAACGGTCGCGCCGGGGCGACCGACCAGCACGTAATCCCAGCCCGCACGGCCATGCTGCGCCATTACCTGCCGCGCCATGGCGCGCAAACGCCGCTTGGCGCGGTTGCGCGTGACCGCGTTGCCGATTTTCTTGGAGCAGGTGTAGCCCACCCGTATCAGGGTCGCGTCGTCGCGCGGGCGGGCTTGCAACAGAAAGGCCGGGCAAGGCGCGCGCTTGGCCTTGGCCGCGCGCAGGAAATCCGCGCGTTGCTTCAGGGTTTCGACCGTCACGCATGATGGCGCCGGGCCAGACGCGGGCGAAGCGGCATCGCTTACCCTGTCTGAACCCGGCGCATTCATGCGGTCACCCATGGCACGGCCCTGAAAGGGCCGGACGGCTTAGGCCGTCAGCTTCTTGCGGCCCATGCGGCGGCGCGCGTTGATGATCTTGCGGCCCGCCTTGGTGGCCATGCGCGCGCGGAACCCGTGACGGTGCTTGCGAACCAGATTGCTGGGCTGGAATGTGCGTTTCATCGCTTGGCGTCCTTGTCAGTCATGATACGGTCTGCATGGCACGCGCAAATCCTGCCGGAATCGGCGGCCACTCAATCTCAGATGCGCGGGTTACAGGGGCCACGGCGCCAAGTCAATTCGGAAAACCGAGGCAAGCGCCGCAATCGGTGCGGAATTGAAACAATCGGGCGGTGACAGACACGCCCGGTCAAGCGCGCGTGATAGGGCTGTCACATTCGCAACGCATGCGGCATTCAACACGAAGTGCTGTCCAGACCCCAACCGAAGGACATTTCCGTGACCGAACCCAAATCCTCTGCATGGCGCGCAAGACTGCCGCTGATCGCCGTGGCCCTTGTTGCCATCGTCGGCGCGTTTGCCCTGCGCGATTACCTGAGCTTCGAGGCGCTGCGCGACAACCGAGAGGCGTTGCTGGCCTTCCGCGATGCGAACTACACCCTGACCGCGCTGGCCTTCGTGCTGGCCTATATCGCCATCGTCGCCTTTTCCCTGCCCGGTGCCACGGCCGCTACGCTGACCGGCGGTTTCCTGTTCGGCCTGTTTCCCGGCGCGCTGTTCAACGTGCTGGGCGCGACCATCGGCGCGGTGCTGATCTTCCTGGCGGTGCGCACGGGCCTCGGCAAAGGGCTGGCCGCCAAGATCGACGCCAGCGACGGGCGCGTGAAACGCATGACCCAAGCCATCCGCGACAACGGCGCGTCGGTGCTGTTTTCCATGCGGCTGGTGCCGGTGCTGCCGTTTTTCGTGGCCAACATCATCCCCGCGCTGATCGGCGTGCGCACCTCGGTTTTTGCCGCGACCACGTTTTTCGGCATCATCCCCGGCGGTGTCATCTACACATGGGTCGGCGTTGGCTTGGGCGAAGTGTTCGCCCGCGGCGAAACCCCCGACCTGGGCATTATATTCGAGCCGCATATCATCGGCCCGCTGCTGGGGCTGGCGGCGCTGTCCTTCCTGCCCACCCTCGTCAAATCCATCCGCAAGGAGCGCAAGGCATGAACACGATCACAACGGATATCTGCGTAATCGGCGGCGGCTCTGGCGGGTTGTCGGTGGCGGCGGGCGCGGTGCAGATGGGGGCGCGCGTGGTGCTGATCGAAGGCCACAAGATGGGCGGCGACTGCCTGAATTACGGCTGCGTGCCCTCCAAGGCGCTGCTGGCCAAGGCGCGCGACGCGAAAGCGCGCGGCACCAAGCCCGGCGCGGACGATTTCACCGACGCCATGACGCATGTGAAAGCCACGATTGCCGCGATTGAACCGCACGATTCGGTTGAACGGTTCGAGGGCCTCGGCGTGCAGGTGTTGCAAGGCTACGGGCGCTTCACTGGCCCGGACTCGGTCGAGGTGAACGGCACCACCGTCAAGGCCCGGCGCTTTGTCATCGCCACCGGCTCCACCGCGTTCGTGCCGCCCATCGAAGGCATCGACACCGTGCCCTACATGACCAATGAAACCATCTTCGACCAGCAAGCACGCCCCGGCCATCTGCTGGTTATCGGCGGCGGTCCCATCGGGTTGGAAATGGCGCTGGCGCATCGCCGCCTTGGATCCGAGGTAACGGTGATCGAAGGCGCGAAAGCCATGGGGCGCGACGACCCCGACGCTGCCGCCGTGGTGCTGGACAGCCTGCGGGCCGACGGCATCGACATTGTCGAAGGCGCGCAAGTCGAGAAACTGTCGGGCCGCGCCGGCGCGATAGAGGTGCAGGTCAAGGGTGGCACCATCTTTACCGGCACCCACCTGCTGATCGCGGTGGGGCGCAAGCCGAATATCGACAAGCTGGACCTGGACCGCGCGGGCGTGAAAACCGACCGCGCGGGCGTAAAGGTCGGCGCGGACCTGCGCAGCAGCAACAAACGCGTCTACGCCATTGGCGATGTCGCGGGCAAAGGCCAGTTCACCCATCTGGCAGGCTATCAGGCCGGGGTCATCATCCGATCCATGCTGTTCGGCCTGCCCGCCAAGGCGCGGGCCGACCACATCCCGCATGTGACCTATACCGACCCGGAACTGGCGCATGTCGGCCTGTCAGAGGCCGCGGCGCGCAAGGAATACGGGATCAAGCTGTCGGTGCATAAAGTGGGCTACGACCAGATCGACCGCGCGCAGGCCGAGGGCGCGACCACGGGCTTTCTGAAACTGATGGTCGCCAATGGTCGCCCCGTGGGCTGCACCATCGTGGGCAAACAGGCGGGCGAGTTGATCGCCCCCTACGCGCTGGCCATTGCCAACAGGATGAAGCTGTCGGCCATGGCCAATACCGTGCTGCCCTACCCGACATTGGCGGAAATCGGCAAACGCGGCGCGGGGGCCTATTTCTCTGGCAAACTGTTTGATAGTCCTTTGGTCAAGCGCATGGTGCGGCTGGTGCAGAAATGGCTGCCCTGACCCGGCCCATGGGCGTAACGGGCGGACATGTTTGCAAATACGCTGTCAGGACGGTTTCTGTGGTTGGTCGTCATCTTCGTGATGGTGGCCGAGGTGCTGATCTTCGGCCCCTCGGTCGCGCGCTACCGTGCCGATTACCTGGAAGCGCGGCTGGAACGCGCGCAGATCGCGTCACTGGCGCTGCTGGCCTCTGACGGGTCCATCGCGGGAGAACTGGCGGCAGAGTTGCTGGACAATGCGGGCGTGTTCAACGTCGTGCTGCGCCGCGACGAGGTGCGCGAGCTTGTCCTTGCCTCTCCCCTTCCCGGCCCGGTGGATGCCAGTTTCGATCTGCGCGAGGCCAGCTTGCTCGGCCTGACCCGTGACGCGCTTCAGGAGATGGCCCGTGCAGAGCCGCGCATCATCCGGGTTATCGGCAGCCCGGTGCAGCGCGGCGGTCTGCTAATCGAAATCACGCTCGACACCGCGCAGATGCAGCGGGAGTTGTGGGAATACGGCGCGCGCATCCTGGCGCTGTCGCTGGCCATCTCGGTCTTTACCGCGCTGCTGCTCTATTTGTCGGTGCGGGTTTTCGTCGTCGCCCCGATGAGCCGGGTCATCCGGTCCATGTCGGACTATGCCGAAAGCCCGCAAGACTCGACCCGGATCATTGTTCCCCGATCCAACATCACAGAGTTGCGGCAGGCCGAGGAGGCGCTGCAAAAGCTGCAAAACGACCTGACCGGCTTGCTGCGCCAGAAAGAGCGCCTGGCCCAGCTTGGCGGGTCGGTCGCGCGCATCAGCCACGATCTGCGCAACATGCTCACCACGGCCTCCATGCTGGCCGACCGGTTCGAGACAAGCGACGACCCCAGCGTCAAACGCGCTGCGCCCAAGCTGGTCGGATCGTTGTCACGCGCGGTCAACCTGTGCGAATCGACCCTGGCTTTCGGCAAGGCCGAAGACCCCCCGCCCCGGCTGGAACGCCTGCGGCTTGCACCGCTGGTCGAAGATGTGATCGAGAGCGAGAAACTGGCCAGCGGCGACGCGGAAATCGCCTTTGTCGCAGAGGTCAACCCGACCCTGTATCTGCGCGCGGATGGCGAACAACTGTTCCGCGTTCTGGGCAACCTTGTGCGCAATGCCCGGCAAGCGCTGGAGGCCACGCGCAAACCCGGTGTGATCGAGGTGACAGCATCCGAAACCGTCACAGAGGGGCAATCCGGCGTCAGCATCCGCATCGGCGACAGCGGGCCGGGCCTGCCACCGAAGGCGCGTGAGCACCTGTTCGAGGCGTTTCAGGGCGGCGCACGCAAGGGCGGCGTGGGGCTTGGCCTCGCCATTGCCGCAGAACTGGTGCGCGGTCACGGTGGGCGGCTGGAGCTTGTTCGCTCGGACGCGGATGGGACCGAGTTTCGAATCTGGCTGCCGGACAGCGCATGACAGGTTTTTGACGAAATCCCGCAAAAACCCTGTATGCCCCCCCTTGCAAAGCATGTTGCAGGGCGATAGTCAGCCCGCAACGCACCCGTAGCTCAGCTGGATAGAGCACCTGACTACGAATCAGGGGGTCAGAGGTTCGAATCCTTTCGGGTGCGCCATTCTTCAAATTTGCTGGCGTTTCTGTAGGTCGTGACCGTGCATGGGCGCGCCGGACCACGCAGGCTTGCCAGCCCGTCGCGCGCCATGCTGACAGACGCGTGTGGTCAACCGTTTGGCCGAATGACTGACGACTTTTGATAGGCATCGTCTATCATAACATGTTTCAGTGATATTGATTGTGGAATGCTCATGGTGTTTTCGTAGCGCATCACAGCAAGGCCACGTCATGACCCACGCCATCGACACCGATTCCGACCAGATCACCGACATTATCGCCGCGCATCTTGGCCTTGAAGGGCCGCTATTGCCCATGCTCCATGCGTTGCAAGCGGCATTCGGCCATGTGCCCGCCGCCGCGCACGGGCCGATTTGCGATGCCCTGAACATCACCAAGGCGGAATTGCACGGCGTCATCAGCTTTTACCATGATTTCCGCGATGCCCCTGCCGGGCGGCACGTGGTCAAGATTTGCCGGGCAGAAGCCTGTCAGGCAATGGGCGGCGCGGGTTTGGCCGAGAGCGTCCTGTCCAAACTGGGGTTGGATTGGCACGGCACCACGCGCAACGGCGCGGTCACGATCGAACCGGTCTATTGCCTTGGGCTCTGCGCCTGCGCGCCTGCCGCGATGGTCGATGACCGCGTCGTGGGGCGCGTTGACGCGGCCAAACTCGACAAGCTTCTGGCGGAGGCGGGCGCATGAAGATTTACGTTCCCATGGACAGCGCCGCCAAGGCGCTTGGCGCGGAAGAGGTGGTCGCGGCGCTGCGTGCAGCCGCGCCCGACGCGCAGATCATCCGCACCGGCACGCGCGGCATGATCTGGCTAGAGCCACTGGTCGAGGTTGAGATCGACGGCATCCGCCACGGCTTTGGCCCGGCTGAACCGGACGATGTGACGGGCATTCTGGACGGCACCAGCCCCAAGGCGCTTGGCCCGGTTGACGATCTGGACTGGATGAAGCGCCAGACCCGGCTGACCTTCGCGCGCGTGGGCGTCATCGACCCGCTGTCGCTGGACGACTACCAGGCGCATGGTGGGCTTGCAGGCCTGCGCCGCGCGATTGCCATGACCGGCCAGCAGATCGTGGACGAAGTGAAAACCTCCGGCCTGCGCGGACGCGGCGGCGCGGGTTTTCCGACCGGCATCAAATGGCAAACCGTGCATGACGCGGACGCGCCCCAGAAATACATCGTCTGCAACGCGGATGAGGGCGACAGCGGCACCTTCGCCGACCGCATGGTGATGGAAGGCGACCCGTTCACCCTGATCGAAGGCATGGCCATCGCGGGCTTGGGCGTGGGCGCGACGCGCGGCTACGTTTACCTGCGCTCGGAATATCCCGATGCGATTGCCGTGATGCGGCAAGCGGTGGAACTGGCCCGCAGGGCGGGCGTGCTGGGGCCGGATGTGCTGGGCTCTGGCCGCGCCTTCGACATGGAAATCCGCGTGGGTGCGGGCGCCTATGTCTGTGGCGAGGAAACGTCGTTGCTGAACTCGCTCGAAGGCAAGCGCGGCGTGGTGCGGGCAAAGCCGCCCCTGCCCGCACTCGAAGGCTTCCTTGGCCGCCCGACCGTGGTCAACAACGTCATCTCTCTGGCGACAGTGCCGGTCATCTTCGAACGCGGCGCGCAGTTCTACGCCGATTTCGGGCTGGGCCGGTCGCGCGGGACAGTCACCTTGCAGATTGCAGGCAACGTCGCGCGCGGCGGATTGTTCGAAACTGCCTTCGGCATCAGCTTGGGCGAGGTCGTAAATGACCTTGGCGGCGGCACGGCGACGGGCCAGCCTGTCAAAGCCGTGCAGGTGGGCGGGCCCTTGGGCGCCTACCTGCCGCAAGCGAAATTCGACGCGCAACTGGGCTATGAAGAGTTGGACTCCGAAGGCGGTCTGCTGGGCCATGCCGGGCTGACCGTGTTCGATGATCGCGCCGACATGCTGGGCATGGCGCGTTTCGCGATGGAATTCTGCGCCGTGGAATCCTGCGGCAAAT
>JAAAPG010000196.1 GCA_009908405.1 Alphaproteobacteria bacterium
GCCCATCCTGACCAATTTGCAGCATTGGGACCACGGGTTCGCCTCGCCGTTCAAATCGGAAATATATTTCGTCAACACGCGCCGCTTTCCCGGCCTGAAATGGGGCACGCAGAACCCCGTCATGCTGCGTGACCCGGAATTCGGGCCTTTGCGGCTGCGCGCCTTCGGGTCGTATACCATGCGGGTGACCGATGCGCCGCGCTTCATGACCGAGATCGTCGGCACCGATGGCGAATTCACGCAGGATGAAATCGCCGGGCAAGTGCGCAACATCGTGGTGCAAAAGGTCAGCCGGGTGCTGGCCGCCAGCGGTGTGCCCGCGCTGGACATGGCCGCGAACACCGCCGATCTGTCGCGCATGGTGACAGAGGCGATCGCCCCCACAATCAGCGCCTACGGGCTGGAAATGCCCGAACTTTATATCGAGAATATCTCTCTGCCGTCCGAGGTGGAGAAGGTTCTGGACCAGCGCACCGGCATGGGGATCGTGGGGGACCTGAACAAATACAGCCAGTTTTCCGCCGCCCAGGCCATGCAGAAGGCCGCCGAGGCGGGCGATAGCGGCATGGGCCAAGGGCTTGGTGCCGGTATGGGCATGGCGATGGGCATGGGCATGGCGCAGGGCTTTGGCCAGCCCGCAGCACAACCTGCCCCGCCGCCGCCACCGCCGCCCCCGTCGGAAACCATGTGGCATATCGCCGAGAACGGCCAAACGCGCGGGCCCATCCCCCAAAGCCAGCTTGGCGCCCAGGTCACACGCGACTCTTTGGTCTGGACCGAAGGGCAAAGCGGCTGGATGAAGGCGGGCGATGTCCCGGCCCTGCGCCGGCTGTTTGCCGCCACGCCACCGCCACCCCCACCGGCGTGACTGTGGCGGGCGGCGGAGCCGTGAGTATTTTTGGCAAGATGAAGTCGGGCCGCGTTTTTGGCCACCTGCCCCCGTTCGGGCGACAAGGGTAGAACAGGGCCGATGACGGATAACGCGACTGACCACCGGTTTCCTTGCGGACAATGCGGCGCATCACTGCGGTTCACACCGGGCCAAGGCAGCCTGACCTGCGAGTATTGCGGCTTTGCGCAGGATGTCCCCGAGGTGTCGGACAGCGCCCGCGCTGACGCGCTGGCCACGCTGGACCTGCACGCGGCACTGGCCGAAAAGCTGGCCCCGGAGGCGATGGAGGAAACCCGCGTGTCGCATTGCGACACTTGCGGCGCAGAGGTACAGTTCGACCCCAACATCCATTCCACCGAATGCCCGTTCTGCGCCAGCCCCGTCGTGGCCGACACCGGCGCGCACCGCCATATCAAGCCGCAAGCCTTGTTGCCGTTCAAACTGGGGCAGGCAGACGCGCAGACCAAGATGCGCGCTTGGCTGAAGGGGCTGTGGTTCGCCCCCAACGGGCTGGCGAAATACGCGCGCGACACCGGCAAGTTGAACGGGCTGTACCTGCCCTACTGGGCCTTCGATGCCGCCACGCGCACCCGCTATACCGGCCAGCGCGGCACGCATTATTACGTGACCGTGGGCAGCGGCAAGAACAAGCGCACCGTGCGCCGCACGCGCTGGCGGCGCGCCTCGGGGCATGTGGCACGGCAGTTCCATGACATGCTGGTGGTGGCAAGCGAGTCATTGCCGCGCAAGAACCTGCGCGGGCTGGAACCCTGGACCCTGTCGGAGCTGACGCCCTATGCCAGCGACTACCTGTCGGGCTTTCGCGCCGAAGGCTACAGCGTGGACCTTGGCCCCGGTTACGACATCGGCAAGGACCGCATGGCCGATGTCATCCGCGCCGATATTCGCCGCGACATTGGCGGGGATGAGCAGCGCATCGACAGCCTGTCCACCGATTATGCCGATGAACGGTTCAAGCATATCCTGCTGCCGATCTGGATGGCCGCCTATCGCTACAAGGGCAAAAGCTACCGCTTCATCGTCAATGGCCAATCGGGCCGCGTGCAGGGCGAACGGCCCTATTCCGCGTGGAAGATCGCGTTTGCGGTAACATCGGGGCTGGTTTTCGCCGCCGGGGCCTTTTATGTCGCGGAAATGGGCGGGTTTTAAGGGGAAGTGCCATGATCCTGTGTTGCGGCGAAGCGCTGATCGACATGTTGCCGCGCGAAACCGGCGCGGGCGAGGATGCCTTTGCCCCCTATCCGGGCGGCGCGGTGTTCAACACCGCCATCGCGCTGGGGCGGCTGGGGGTGCAGGCCGGGTTCTTTTGTCCGCTATCCGATGACCTGTTCGGGCAGCGCCTGCGCGCGGCGCTCGACGCCTCGGGCGTGGACCATGCGCTTAGCCCCGCCGTGGACCGCCCCTGCACGCTGGCCTTTGTCACGCTGACCAACGGTCAGGCGCAATACGCGTTCTACGACAGCGGCACGGCCCTGCGCGAGATGACCTTGGCGGAATTGCCGGTGCTGGATGACAGCGTGCGCGCGCTGTTCTTTGGCGGGATTTCACTGGTGGGCGCGCCAAGCGGCGCAGGCTTTGCCACGCTCTGCGGCCATGCAGGCGACCGGGTGGTGATGCTGGACCCGAATATCCGCTCCGGTTTCATCCGCGACGCGACCGCGTATCGCGCGCGGCTGGACGGGATGCTGGCACGCGCCGATATCGTGAAAGTCTCTGACGAAGACTTGCATTGGCTGATGGGCGCGGGTGATCTGGCCGAATTGGCGCAAGGCTTGCGCGACCGCGGGCCGCGCGTGGTCATCGTGACCGAAGGGGCGAAGGGCGCGCGCGCCTTTCACGCGGGCGGCGTGGCGCAAGCGGCGGCATCCCCGGTCGCGGTGGTCGATACCGTTGGCGCGGGCGACACGTTCAACGCCGGTTTCCTGGCCGCGCTGGACGAGGCCGGGCTGCTGTCGCGCGACGCTGTGGCGGGGTTGCGCGGCGACGCCCTGACCGCCGCGCTGTCCTTGGGTGCGCGCGCCGCCGCCGTCACGGTCAGCCGCGCGGGCGCCAACCCGCCGCGCCGGGACGAGCTGTAACATGCGCGCGCTGCTGCAACGTGTGACCAGCGCCCATGTCGAGGTGGATGGCGCAACCATCGGCCAGACCGGGCCGGGCCTGCTGATACTGGTCTGCGCCATGCGGGGCGACGGCCCGGTTGAGGCCGAGAAGCTGGCGCGGAAAATCCACAAGCTGCGGATTTTCCGTGACGAGGCAGGCAAGATGAACCTTGCGCTGAAGGACACCGGCGGCGGTGCCCTGGTTGTCAGCCAGTTCACGCTGGCCGCCGATACGCGCAGCGGCAATCGCCCCGGCTTTTCCACCGCCGCCCTGCCTACCGAGGGCGAACGGCTTTACCAGCATTTCGCCGCCAGCCTGCGCGGCTTGGGCGTGGCCGTAGAGACCGGGCAATTCGGCGCGGAAATGGCCGTGCATCTGGTCAATGACGGGCCGGTCACGATCTGGCTGGATACGGCCAATCCCTAGCCACGCCGCGCGGTGATCGCCACATCGCCCATGATCTCGCCCTCTGTCGCGCCCGAAATCCCGGCGGCATTGGCCTCGTCGGTGTCGATATGCATTTCGGTTGTGGCGCGGTCCGATACGCGCAGCAGCACATGCGTAAAGGTCAGCCCACGCGCGGTGCCGTCCAGCGCGACATCGACCATGTCGCCATCTTGCAGCGCCCAAGCCTGCGCATCCTCGGATGACATGTGGATATGCCGCGCCGCCACGATCAGCCCGGTCGTGTCATACGCGCCCGCAGGCCCGTGCAGGCGAATGCGCGGCGTGCCTGCAATGTCGCCCGATTGCCGCACCGGCGCATCCAGCCCCAACGCGAAACTGTCGGTGCGCGACACTTCGACCTGAGTATGCGGGCGCAAGGGGCCAAGGATGGCGACATGCTCCAGCCGCCCTTTCGGCCCTTCCAGCGTGACACGTTCCTCGGCCGCCCAATGGCCCTTTTGGCGCAAGGCGCGCGCGGGCGTCAGGTCGTAGCCGGGGCCGAACAGCGCATCGACCGCCGCGCGGTCCAGATGCACATGCCGCGCCGACACCGCGACGGGCAAGCGCCGTGCGGGGCCGGGATGGGCCGCGCGCATGGCCCCGGCCACCTCTTGCGCGATCATCAACTGTTCGGCGGTTTGCGTGACCAGCACGTTCACCCGCGCGCCGTAGGCCTGGATTTGCGGCGCGGCGCGGTTTTCCAGGTCGACCGTGGCGTTGCGGTCGTCATCCAGACGCAGCCCCAGAAATTCCAGCCCGTCGCAAATGCGCCGCCGCATGGAGGGGGAATTCTCGCCAATCCCGCCGGTAAAGACCAGCGCGTCCAGCCCCCCCATCGCGGCGGCATAGGCGCCCACATATTTGCGCGCGCGGTAGGCATATATGTTGATCGCAAGCTGCGCTGCCGCATCGCCGGTGGCCGCGCGCGCCTCGACCTCGCGCATATCGGCGACACCGGCCAATGCCCGCAGGCCGCTATCACGGTAAAGCGCATCTTCCACCTGCGCCGCGTTTAGCCCCATCTGCCGGTGCAGGAAGCCGAACAGGCCGGGGTCCACATCGCCCGAGCGGGTGCCCATGACCAGCCCTTCCAGCGGCGTCAGGCCCATGGAACTGTCCACCGATTGCCCGCCCGCGATTGCGCAGGCGCTGGCCCCGTTGCCCAAATGCAGGCTGACCAGCCGCAGATCGCGCAAGGGGGTCTGCATGGCCTCTGCCGCGCGCAGGGCCACGTATTTATGCGAGGTGCCGTGAAACCCGTAGCGCCGCAGCCCGGCCTTGCGCCACGCGTCCGGCACGGCATAGGTGGTTGCGCGCGCGGGCGCACCCAGATGAAACGCCGTGTCGAACACGCCCCATTGCGGCAGGTCGGGCCAAAGCTGCGCAGCAAGCTCGACCGCCGCAAGGTTGGCGGGGTTGTGCAAGGGCGCCAGCGGGGTCAGGGCGCGGATCTGGTCCAAGGTCGGCCCGTCCAGCCGCGTGGCGCGGTCGAACCGGTCGCCGCCATGGGCGATGCGGTGGGCGATGGCGTCGAACCCGTCCAGCCCCGCCGCGGCCAGCAGATCGGGCACCAGTGCCGCAGCTTCCGCCAGATCGCGCGGCGCGGCGCGGCCCTTGGCCTGCCCGGACAGTTTCAGATCGCAGCCATCCGGCGAAAACCGGTCCAACGTGCCGCGCAACCGTTCTGTCGCCTGCGCCAGCCCCGCATCCGACAGGTCGAACACCCCGAATTTCAGCGAGGAACTGCCCGCGTTGAATACCAAAATACGCATGATCATCCCCGTTTGTCACACTCTGCCGCGCGAATACGCTGCAAAGACTTCAACAATTTGACACAAAGCCACAATACGGGATGATAGGAAAAAACCAAGAACCCGAGGGCAGCATGATCCAGACCATCCCCACCACCCCGATTGACGGGCAAAAACCCGGCACGTCGGGCCTGCGCAAGACAACCGCCACCTTTCGCCAGCCGGGGTATCTGGAAAACTTCGTCCAGAGCATCTGGGACGGCATTGGCGGGGTTGCGGGCAAGGTGCTGGTGCTGGGCGGCGACGGGCGCGCCTTCAACGCCGAAGCGGTGCAGATCATCCTGAAAATGGCCGTCGCCAGCGGCGCGGCCAAGGTCATCGTGGGGCAAGGCGGGCTGTTGTCCACGCCTGCCGCGTCCAACCTGATCCGCGCGCGTGGCGCGGATGGCGGGATCATCCTGTCTGCCAGCCACAACCCTGGCGGCGATGACGGCGATTTCGGGGTGAAATACAACACCGCGAATGGCGGCCCTGCCCCCGAACCGGTGACAAACGCCATTTTCGCGGCCAGCGCAGCGATTGCGCAGTACCATATCCTGACTGCGCACGACCTGGACCTGAACGCCTTGGGCGAAACCGGTTTGGGCGAAATGACGGTCGAAGTCGTGGACCCTGTCAGCGACTACGCAGCATTGATGGAAACGTTGTTCGATTTCGACGCGATCCGCGCGCTGATCGCCAGCGGATTTTCCCTGCGGTTCGACGCGATGCATGCCATCACCGGCCCCTATGCGCGCGAGATTCTGGTCAACCGGCTGGGCGCGCCCGAAGCGTCGGTCATGAATGCCGTGCCGCTGCCGGATTTCGGCGGCGGGCACCCCGATCCGAACCCGGTCTGGGCGCATGAATTGATGGGGCTGATGATGGGCGCGGACGCCCCCGATTTCGGCGCGGCGTCGGATGGCGACGGCGACCGCAACATGATCGTGGGGCGCGGCTGCTATGTCACACCATCCGATTCGCTGGCGGTGATCGCGGCCAATGCCACCTGCGCGCCGGGCTATGCCAAGGGGCTGGCAGGGGTCGCGCGGTCCATGCCGACCAGCGCCGCGCTGGACCGCGTGGCAGATGCGCGCGGCCTGCCCTGCTACGCCACGCCCACGGGCTGGAAGTTCTTCGGCAACCTGCTGGATGCGGGCCGCGCCACGCTCTGCGGCGAGGAATCGGCGGGCACCGGGTCCGACCATGTCCGCGAGAAGGACGGGCTATGGGCGGTGCTGATGTGGCTGAACATCCTGGCCACGAAGCGGCTATCCGTGGCAGAGGTGATGCAGGCGCATTGGGCCGAATTCGGGCGCAATTACTATTCCCGCCATGATTACGAAGGCGTGGACAAGACCGCCGCGGAGGCGCTTGTCGCCGATCTGCGCGCCCAGCTGGACAAGCTGGCCGACCTGCCCGCCGGGCCGCTTGTGGTCAGCGAGGCCGAGGATTTCTCGTATACCGACCCGGTGGACAGGTCGGTGACGTCGGGCCAGGGCATCCAGATCAAGTTCGAGGGCGGCGCGCGGCTGGTTTTGCGCCTGTCCGGCACCGGCACGCATGGCGCCACCCTGCGGGTCTACATGGAAAATTACGAAGGGTCAGAGTTCGGTACGGACCCGCAAGCGGCGCTGGTCGATGTCATCGCCGCCGCAGAGGCCTTGGCCGGGATCAAGACCCGGTTGGGCCGCGAGGCGCCCGATGTCGTGACCTGAGGGGCGTTGCCCCTCATCAGCCCCGCAAGGGGCCTGGTTTCGCCCCAGGATATTGGACAAGGATGAAATCAGGATGTGGTTTCCGAGGTCAGGCTCTGCGCCGCTTCCAGCGCCGCGTCCAGCGCCAGCAGGATCGATGCGTGGCGGTTGCGGTAGTCGCGCGCCGGTATCAGCACCTCGTAGCCGTCGAACGGCGCATCGGGCACGGGGCCGTCTTGGGTCAGCATGG
>JAAAPG010000006.1 GCA_009908405.1 Alphaproteobacteria bacterium
GAGCCGCCCTCGAACGCGTCGCCGTCGATCTTGCCGATAAAATCCATCGTGACCTGGTCGCCATCCGCGGCGGCGCCGTCCTTGTCTTCGAAGTTCTGTGCCGATTTGGCAAGGTTCTCGAGCGCTTCCTGAACCGCCGAATCCTCGGCTTTCACAACCAGCTTTTCGAGGGTCACGCCATCCAGCGCGGGCAGCTCGACGGTCGGCAGCGCTTCGTAGCTGAGCGAGACGACAACGTCATCGCCCTCTTTCCAGTCATCATTGGTCATCTTGACCTCCGGCTGCATGGCCGGGCGGTCGCCGCTGTCCTTGAAATGGGTTTCCATCGCGCCATCGACCGCGTCCTGCATGGCTTCGCCCAGCAGCCGTTGCCCGAACTGCTTTTTCAGCAGCGCCATGGGCACCTTTCCCTTGCGAAAGCCCTTCATCTCGATTTCCGGCTGGGCTTCGACCAGCTTTTCATCGACCTTGGCGGCCAGTTCATCCGCCGTAACGGTGATGGTGTAGCCGCGCTTCAGGCCTTCGTTCAGAGTTTCGGTGACTTGCATGGGCATCCTCGCATGGGTGGCAGGCCGCCCGACAGGCGGCCTGAGGAAATTTGCGTCTTACTACGGGGCGCGCCGCGCAGGATCAAGCCCGTTTCGTCGGCGGCGCGCCGGTCGAAATATCGCAGCAGCACGTCTTTTCTTTTCTGTGCCTTATGGTCAGTCTGGACGTGCCAAATGTGGAGCAACCAGATGCGCCTTGTTGTCGGCTGTCTTTCGGCCTGCCTGATTCTGCTATGCGTTTTGCAGTTGGAACAGGATCGTGCCGGTTTGACCATTGCACCTCTCGCGGGGACGGGGACCACGCCTGCCACGCTGTATCTGCGCGAGGGCGGCGCGCCCGCGCCGGTGGTGGTCATCGCGCATGGCTTCGCCGGGTCGCGGCAATTGATGGAGCCCTTCGCGCTGACGCTGGCGCAAGCGGGCTATGTCGTGGCAAGTTTCGACTTCGAAGGGCATGGCCGCAACCCGGAGCCAATGTCGGGCGATGTGACATCCATCGATGGCACGACCCGGTTGCTGATGGCGGAAACCGCCCGCGTGGCCCGCGCCGCGTTGGCCCATCCACGCGCGGATGGTCGCTTGGCCTATCTGGGGCATTCCATGGCGTCCGATATCGTGATCCGTCAAGCCTTGGCGGACCCGCCGGGTGACGCGGTTGTCGCGGTGTCGATGTTCAGCCAAGCCGTAACCGCGAGCGCGCCGCGCAACCTGCTGGCGATTGCAGGCGCTTGGGAAACCGCGCTGGCCGAAGAGGCGCTGCGCACCCTGCGATTGACCGATCCGACGGCAGAACTGGGGCAAACCACCGGCGATCCGGCCATCGGCACCGGGCGGCGCGCGGTCACGGCACCGATGGTCGAGCATGTTGGCGTGCTCTATTCCGCCACATCGATGCGCGCGGCGCGCGACTGGCTCGATGCCGTTTTCGTGCGCAGCTCCGCGCAGCCCATCGTGCAACGCGGCGGGTGGATCGCGGCTCTGTTGGTGGCCACGGTCGCATTGGGGTGGCCATTGGCGCGCAGCTTGCCAAAAGCGGGGCCGGTGCGCCGCCCGGTTCTGCCGGTGCGCGCTTTTTGGCTGGCCGCGCTTGGTCCTGCCATCCTGACCCCGCTGTTGCTTGCGCCGTTTGACCTCGGCTTTCTGCCGGTCCTGGTGGCAGATTATCTTGCGGTACACTTGGGGCTATACGGCGTGCTGACGCTGCTGATGTGCTGGCGTTTCGGACTTTTGCATGGGCAGTTCCCGTTGCGTGCATTCTGGATCGCGGGCGCAGTCGCGCTGTTCGGGATCGTGGTATTCGGTGGTGTTCTGGACCGCTATGTTGCGTCATTTGTCCCGCATCCGGGGCGGGTGCCTGTCATAGCGGGGCTGACGCTTGGGGCCGTCCCGTTCTTGCTGGGCGACAGCCTGCTGGGCGAAGGTGGTCGCGCGGCCACCTGGCGCATTGTTTTGCTGCGCGTCGCATTTCTTGCATCCTTGGCCGGGGCGGTCGCGCTTGATTTCGAGGGCTTGTTCTTCCTCGTCATCATCATGCCGGTAATCGTGTTGTTTTTCCTGTTATTCGGCACGATGGGAGGCTGGGTTGGCCGGCGCACCGGGTTGCCTGCTGCCGCAGGAATCGGTTTGGGGCTGGTCTTGGCGTGGTCTCTCGGTGTCAGCTTCCCGATGTTCCAGGCTGTCTGAACTGTGGCGTAAGCACGCGCGATCACAGTCAGCCCCTTGGCAAGGCGCGCAAGGGGCTGGTCATGCAATCATGTATGGAGACGGTGGTCCCGACCTCAGCGTCCGGCGCAATATTGCTCGGCGCTGGCACCAAACGCGCGATAGCGGCTCCAGAAGGCATTGTCGCGCGCGGTCTTGGACATGCGGACTTGCTGGGCACGGTCCGGGTCCGAAAAAAAGCTGGCCGCGCGGCGTTGTTCCGACCGCGTCAACGTGGATTGCGCGACACTCTCGACGCAGCGGCACATGGCACGGGTCGCCTGAGGCCGGTCCGAACGCAAACAAGCTTTCTCGATCGGGCCTGCGAATGCCGCCTGTGGTCCGACCAGCATCAATCCGGTCGCTGCGATGGATAGGAGTTTTTTCATATTACCTCTGCCGATGTTCTACCGCGGTGCCGCCGATACTGGTGATCGTTGGTAAATTTACTGACAACGCGGACTGCCTGACATGCGGACACTACCAGATTTCACAATTTTTTCCATTGGAAACCCGCCTTTGGGCGATCTGTCGCGCTTTGCGCGGTGGCCTTGGCAGATGTGGCCGCGCGCGGTGCGTGGGCTACCAGCCCTAGCTGTTCGAATCGGCATCCAAGGCAGGATCATCATCCTGCAGTTCGACAGAGGTGATGAAAGCCGCACCCAAGATCACGAATCGCCCCGCTAGAACCGCCCCGGTTCTGAGGCCTGCCACCTCCGTTTTCAGATGTGCTTCGAATCGGTGGTTGGTCAGGTCCATGGACAGGCAAAGATCATGGAATTCCAGCATTTGTCGACTGACCTGGTATTGCGCCTTGTAGACGGCCTCTTTCGCGCTGAACAGCAGCTTGGCAAAATGGCCGCGCTGGGATGGGCCAAGGCTGGCCAGCCAGTGCATTTCCGGCATGGTGCAGATTTCGGGCCACAAGGCGGATTCGAGCGGAGAGGCCACTTCCATATCCAGGCCGAGTGCCGTGATTTCGGGTGAGTCGGATACCACCGCGATGCAGTCTCTTGCAGTGTGGGTGATCGACCCGGTCAGGCCCTTGGGCCAGATCGGCGCACGATCCTCGCCTTGCAACACGGGGCGCGGGGGCTGGCCCAGCAAGCCCATCGCCTCGCGCGCCGCGGACCGGCCTGCGCCGAATTCGCGGGCACGGGCGGGGCTGACCTGCTCTACCGCCAACACCTCGTCGCCGATCAGACGAGGCATGGGCGCGGTCGGGTCGGCCCACCCCATGGCGACCGCGTCACTGAACAGGGGCCGCGCGAATTCCGAATAGGAAAAGCGTTGCTGGATCATGTGGAACCTGCCCTTCTGTCACGCATGGCGCGGCGGCGGGCCATGGCATCCATGCGGTCGGGTTGTGTTGCTGCGCCGGGTTCCGGGTGCAAAGGTCGCACTTTTGCCGATGCCGCGGGACGTTGCTTGGCATCCAGATGGCGGGCCAGGTCGCCCAGCACCGGGAAGCGGAAGATGTCGGTTATCGACAGCCCCGGCATGTTCAGCCGCGCGCGCAAGTCGCGATGCGCCTGCACCGCCAGCAGCGAATGACCGCCAAGGTTGAAGAAATTGTCCGACGCCTGCACCCGCGCAACGCCCAGCACGTCTTGCCAGACCTGCGCGATTGCGGCTTGCGTGCCGTCGCGGGCCGGGGCGTCCGCCACGGGCGCCGCGGCCGGGGCGGAGTGCGCGGGGGCGGGCAGCGCGTTGCGGTCGATCTTCTTGTTCGGGGTCAGCGGCAGCTCGGCCATGGGCACGAAATGCGCGGGCAGCATCTGCGCGGTCAGCCGCTCCGCCAACGCCGCGCGCAGGTCGCCCGTGGGTGTGCCGGTGTAATAGGCCACGAGCCGCGTGTCGCCGGGCTGATCCTCGCGCGCCATGACCACGGCGGCGGTGATGCCGGGCTGCGCGTCCAGCGCGGCCTCGATCTCTCCCAGTTCAATGCGGTGGCCGCGCAGTTTGACCTGGGTGTCCACCCGGCCAAGAAAGTCGATGCCCCCCGCCGGGTTGCGGCGCACCAGATCGCCGGTGCGATACAGGCGGCCCGCGCCATGCGGGTTGGGGATGAAGCGCTCGGCGGTCAGCTCGGCCCGGTTCCAGTAGCCGCGCGTCACGCCGTCGCCGCCGATATACAGCTCGCCTTCGGTGCCCAGCGGGACCGGGTGTCGCGCGTCGTCCAGCACATGCAGGGTCGTGTTGGCAATGGGCGCGCCAATGCCCACCACGCCGGTGCCGCCGCGCGATTGGGTGCTAGAGGACCAGATGGTGGTTTCCGTCGGGCCGTACAGGTTGCGCACCGGCTGGCCGGTCAGCCCGGACAGGTCTTGCGCCAAGGCCCCCGGCAGCGCCTCGCCGCCCACCAGCACATTGGGCACCTTGGCCAGTGCTGCGCGCGCCTCGTCGTTCAGGCACAGCATGCGCGCCATGGACGGGGTGCATTGCAGATGCGTGACCTTGTGGCGATGGATTTGCGCGGCGAGCGAGAAATCATCATCCGGCAGTTGCAGCCCGGCGTTGGCGCGCTTGACGACCTCTGCCAGCGGATACAGCCCTTCCAGCACCTGTTCGGTGGCAATGCCGTAGTCGATCAGGCAGGCGACCTCGTTCACGCCGATGGCTTTGAGTTGCTCGACCCGCTCAAGGCAATCCTCGACCGTGCCGAACAGCCCCGAATCCTCGAAATAGCGGTTGAAGGCGTAATCGAGAATGCCCTCGACCTCGTCCTCTGACAGGGTGGACAGGTCAATATCCATCGGGTTCTTCGCGCCCTCGGGCTTCTTGAACGCGGGGAAGGCCCAGGCATATTGCTTGACCAGCCCCGCCGCGGCCTTGAGGTAGCTTTTCATCGGGCCACGCGCCACTTCGCGGGCATGTTCACGGTCACGCGCCACGAATGTGTGCAGCATCAGCGTGACGGTGAAATCGGCGGGGTCGTGGCCCGCTTCGCGCAAGCCCTCATGGTAGATCTTGATCTTGCCCGCGACCTCATCAATCGACTGGCCCAGCAGGTGCGTCAGCACATGTGCGCCCAGGCGCCCGGCCTCGCGCCACGTGTCGGGGTTGCCCGCCGTGGTCAGCCAGATGTTCAATTCTTCCGAAACCGGGCGCGGCAGGGTCTGGATGGGGACCATGCCGTCGCCCTTGTCGAACTCCACGCTCTCGCCGCGCCACAGTTTGCGCAGGGTGTCCAGCGTGTCGAACATGGCCGGTTTGTTATGCGGCGGGCGGTTTTCGGGCTTGATGACGAAATCGACCGGGTGCCAGCCCGACGCAATGCCGATCCCGGTGCGGCCGTTGGTCAGGTTGTCGATCATGGCCCATTCCTCGGCAATCCGAATGGGCGAGTGCAACGGCGCCACGCAAGACCCCGCGCGCACGGCGATATTCTGGGTCACGGCCGCCACAGCCGCGCCCGACACGGACGGGTTGGCGAAGGGGCCGCCGAAGGCGTGGAAATGGCGCTCTGGCGTCCAGACGGCGCAGAAGCCGTGGGTGTCGGCGAATTTCGCGCCTTCCAGCAGCAGGTTGTATTTCTGCGGGCCTTGGCCATCATCATTGCCCCAGTACATGAGGCTGAAATCCATATGCCCCTCGGACACGCGCACCGGGCCACGGGCCGCCATGGCACGGTCTTCATCGCCCATCAGCACCACCTTGAAGCCGCGCGCGAGCGTCCAGAACAGTTCCAGCACGGAAATGTCGAAGCTGAGCGACGTGACCGCCAGCCACACGCCGGGCGGGTCATGGCGGATGCAGTCATCCATGCCGGCGAAGAAATTGGCGACATTGCCGTGTTCGACCATCACGCCCTTGGGCGTGCCGGTCGAACCCGAGGTATAGATCAGATAGGCCAGATTGTCGGGCGTGACCGCGCTGTCGGGGTTCGTGTCCGGCGCGCTGGCCAGCCGCGCGTCGGTGTCCAGGTGCAGCAGGTCCGCCGTGTGGTCGGGCAGCCCTTCCAGCAGCGCGTGTTCGGTCACGACAATCGGTGCGCCGGAATCATTCAGGTAATGCGCCAGCCGGTCGGCGGGGTAGGCCGGGTCCAGCGGCACATAGGCGCCGCCCGCTTTCAGAATGCCCAGCGCGCCCACCAGCAGGTTCGGCCCGCGTTTGGCACACAGTGCGACGGGCGTATCCGGCGTGACCCCCATGCCCAGCAGCACATGCGCCACGCGGTTGGCGCGGGCGTTCAGCTCGGCATAGGTCAGGCCTTGGGATTCGAAGTTCAGCGCCTCGGCATCGGGGGTTTTCGCGACCTGCGCCTCGAACGCTTGGTGAATGCAGATGCGGTCGTACTCCCGCGCGCTGTCATCCATTGGCGCGTCGGGCGCGTCGATCTGCGCGGAAAGCGGCATATCGGACAGCTTGGGGGAAAGGGTCTCGATTTGCTCTTTCAGCGTTTCGGCCTGGTCTTGCGACAGGCAGGCCGGGTCGAACCGCAGGCACGGGCCGGACAGGTCCAGCACCAGCGCGGCGTCGGTTTCGGTGCCATCGGTCACGGCCAGCTCCGGCGGCGCGATCGGGCCAAGCTGCGTATCGCGCGCAGGCAGGTCGCGCGCCAAGGCAGGCGCACGGGCGGCGCGTTTCATCTGCGCGCCCAGGCTGGTCAGCGGGCCGGTGTCGTCCATGCGGACGGACAGCGGCACCCATCCCAGCAGGAAATCCGGCGCATGGGCCGCCATCTGCGCCCCGTCGCCTGTGACATGCGCCATGCGTAGGGCGTCGCGCCCGAAACGCGCACCCAAGGCCCCGGCGAAGGCCGCGATCCGTTGCGCGGTGGTCGCGTCGCCCATGGAAAGCGGCAGCACTTCTGACGGTGTCCCGCGCCCAAGCCCCAGATCCGGGGCGGCGCGCAACGCGTCGCGATAGGCAAGCTCTGCCCCGGCGACCTGTTCCAGCACGTCATGCA
>JAAAPG010000238.1 GCA_009908405.1 Alphaproteobacteria bacterium
GGCATGCCAGCGGCCGCCCAGCTTGACAGCACCGAAATAGTGCCGCACGGTCGGGCGCATCATGGCCAGCCATGCGGTGGGCATCAGCTTGCCCAGCACCGACATGGACATGGGCATTTCAACGAAACCCGCCTCCAGCCCGGCCGCGCGCATCAGCGTGACTTGCAGATTGGCCTTGGTGGTGCACATGCCGTTGCCGCGCGCCAGCGTGTCCGAAGCGCGTTCTTGCCAATTTCCGAATCGGTACGGCATGGCCTGGACAAACCTGAAAATGGCCTCTGCGGTGGCGGCTTCGCTGGTGCGGCGCAGTCGCGCAGAGGCCCGCTGGATCGCCGGGTGGTCGATATCGCAAAGCGTGTCCGGGGCAGGCAGGTCCGCGGGCGGGGTTGCAGCACCCAGCGCACGGTCTGCGGCGTCCAGCGCATTGGCCAGGGCCGCCTGCAACGCTTGCAGGCCAGCGGCCTGCCAAGCTGGCGCGCGGTGGTCCAGCACCCAGAGGATCGCCTTGTCACCTTTTACCGCGACTCGCGCGGAACTGCCCTGCATGTGACAGCCCGGTCCTTGCCAGCCCTGCTCTGATACCAGCACGCCATCCAGAACGACCGTCAGGGTGTTTGGCCCACCAAAGGTGACGCACTCGCCTTCGGACAGATGACACACGTCGCCGAAACCAAAGATACGCGGCGCATATTGGCCAAGATACAGCGCGAGCACACTGTCCTCGAACAATGCCATTTCCTGAGACGCAGGGCGGGCTTTCTGCAATTTGTGCAAATGCATGACTATCTCCATTTCTCCGGTCGCACGTACCGATTCCCGTTCGATAACAAGGGACAGCATACAACCACAGGTTACATTGGCACAGATTAATTCTGAACCGTGTATGATTTTGAAGATATGGGGAAACTGTGCCTAGTTCGGAACCAGTGCCACGCGCCCCGCCGGGGACAGCAGCCAGGCTTTTCGGTCTTCCAGCACCACGGCGGACAGCGGACCGCCATAGGCTGCGGAACTGTCGATATTCAGGCGGTTTCGATAGTGCCGGGCCGCGGGCAGCGCGGTATGGCCATGCACGATCAACGGGCCATGGTCGCGCGCGTCCAGCAGGAACGGATCGCGAATCCACAGCAGATCGTCCTCTGTCTGGTGATCCAACGGCACGCCGGGGCGCAGGCCCGCATGCACGAAAAGCTGCGCGCCCATGTCGATCATGCGGGGACAGCCGACAATAAAGTCCAGATCGGCCCGTGGCACCCGCGCGCGGGCCACTGCGCGCGCGGTATCCACGTCGTCCAGCGTGGTCACACCGTAGCTTTGCAACGTCGTCTGCCCCCCGATGGCGGGATGCAGATAGTCCAGCCCGGCGCGCAGACCGGGGTCATGCCAGTCGGGCTTTTGGATGAAGTTCACGAGCAGCCGGTCATGATTGCCCATCAGAACCCGCCAGTTTTCGCCGCGCGCAATCCCTTCACGCAGGTAGCGGACCACACCAGCGCTGTCGGGGCCGCGGTCCACAAGATCGCCGATATGGACGGTCGGCGCATCCGGCGCGCCATGCGCGGCGCGGTCGCGCGCGATCAGGTCATGCGCGCCTTGCAACAGGTCCAGATGCCCGTGAATATCCCCGATCGCGTAGACCTGCATGCCTGCCCCCTTTTTTCGGTATCAACACAGCAAAAGACCCCGGCGTCAACCGGGGCCTTCGTATCCTGCGCAATGGATCAGTTGGTGTCGAATTCCAACGGGCGCACCTGCTGGAACATGCCGGTGCCGTGCAATGCGTCCAACGCTTCGGGCGTCGGTGCGCCATCAAGGTAAAGCATGGCTATTGCATCCCCACCCGACTCCTTGCGCCCAAGCGTAAAGTTCGCGATGTTCACACCATTCGTTCCCAGCGTGCTGCCAAGCGTGCCGATAATACCGGGCACGTCCTTGTTGGTGGTATACAGCATATGCGCCCCCACCTCGGCGTCGATATTGATGCCCTTGATC
Source organism: Alphaproteobacteria bacterium (assembly GCA_009908405.1). Taxonomy (GTDB): domain Bacteria; phylum Pseudomonadota; class Alphaproteobacteria; order Rhodobacterales; family Rhodobacteraceae; genus Roseinatronobacter. Next base: position 1,993 of record JAAAPG010000238.1, read on the forward strand.
TGGATGAAACGCGGCTTGCCATCGGAAAACACCGTGCCGGCGATGGACCGCTCGCGCGACGCTGTGACCACGGTCAGCTTGATATAGGCGTCGAACACGCCCGACTTGCCCTGCGTGGTGGTCGAGATCTTCACGCCGCGTTCCTTCGCGACCACGGGGGCCGAGACCATGTTCACATCGGGATTGGTGGCTTGCATCACACCGGCGATGGTCGCGCAGCCAAGCGCGTCGAGGTTCATCTCGGTCACGGTGCCGTCATAGAGGATGTTGATCGCCTTGATCGGCTCATCCGTCAACTGGCCCGCAAAGGCGCCCAGATGACCGGCCAGCTTCAACCACGGCCCCATGACGCGTGCTTCCTCGGCGGTGACAGAGGGCATGTTGAGCGCGTTCTGAACAGCCCCCGTCAGCAGGTAATCCGACATCTGCTCGGCCACTTGCAGGGCAACGTTTTCCTGCGCTTCGGTGGTGGCGGCGCCCAGGTGCGGGGTCACGACCACGCCCGGCAGGTTGAACAGCGGGCTGTCGGTGGCGGGTTCGGTTTCGAACACGTCGAAGCCTGCACCGGCGACATGGCCGGATTTGATCGCCTCGGCCAAAGCCGCCTCTTCGACCAGGCCGCCGCGCGCACAGTTCACGATGCGTACACCTTTCTTGGTTTTGGCGATATTCTCTGCGGACAGGATGTTGCGGGTCTTGTCGGTCAACGGCACATGCAAAGTGATGAAATCGGCTTTCGCAAGCAGATCATCCAGCTCGACCTTGGTGACGCCCAGCTTGGCGGCGCGCTCTTCGCTCAGGAACGGGTCGAAGGCCACGACCTTCATGCGCAGCCCGCGCGCGCGGTCGCAGACGATGCCGCCGATATTGCCCGCGCCGATCACGCCCAGCGTCTTGCCGGTCAGTTCGACCCCCATGAAACGCGACTTTTCCCATTTGCCCGCATGAGTGGAATCGTTCGCTTCGGGGATCTGGCGGGCAACCGCCATCATCAGCGAAATCGCATGTTCTGCGGTGGTGACGGAGTTGCCGAAGGGCGTGTTCATCACGATCACGCCTTTTTTCGAGGCGGCGGGAATATCGACATTGTCGACCCCGATCCCGGCGCGACCGATGACCTTCAGGTTGGTGGCGGCGCTCAAGACCTTTTCGGTCGCCTTGGTGGCTGAGCGGATGGCAAGGCCGTCATACTGGCCGATGACGTCAAGCAGCTTCTCCTTGTCCTTGCCGATGCTTGGGTCGAAGGTCACGTCAATTCCGCGGTCGCGGAATATCTGGACGGCGGTTTCCGAGAGTTTGTCGGATACGAGAACTTTGGGTGCCATGGGTTGGCTCCTTATCTGTCAAGGGGGAGGGGTGCGTGCAAAGCACGCACCCTACGAAAGCGGTCACGTTGGGGGTAGGGTGCGTGCTCTGCACGCACCCGTGTCGAGCCGGATCAAGCCGCCGCGTCGAGTGCGGCGCGTTCCGCGTGATAGGCCCAGTCAAGCCACGGCATCAGCGCTTCCAGATCGGCGGTTTCCACCGTCGCCCCGCACCAGATGCGCAGGCCTGCCGGGGCATCGCGATACGCGCCGATATCGAGCGCCACGCCTTCTGCCTCCAGCCGCTTGGCGACGGCCTTGGCGAAGGCCGCACCGTCCGTGATGCTGTCATCGGTGAATTTCAGGCAGACGCTGGTGGTCGAGGCCGTCGCCGGGTCCTCGGCCAGGTTGGCGATCCAGTCATTGGCCGCGCAGAAGCGGTCGATCACCGCCGCATTCGCGTCACAGCGGGCGATCAGCGCGGGCAAGCCGCCAATCTCGCGCGCCCAATCCAGCGCCAGCAGGTAATCCTCGACCGCCAGCATGGACGGGGTGTTGATCGTTTCGCCCCGGAAAATGCCCTCGTTCAGCTTGCCGCCCTTGGTCATGCGGAAAATCTTCGGCAGCGGCCATGCGGGCGTGTAATTCTCAAGCCGTTCCACAGCGCGGGGCGACAGGATCAGCATGCCATGCGCGGCCTCGCCGCCCATCACCTTCTGCCAGCTGAAAGTCACGACATCCAGCTTGTCCCAGGGCAGGTCCATGGCGAACGCGGCGCTGGTCGCGTCGCAGATGGTCAGGCCCGCGCGGTCCGTCGGGATCATGTCGCCATGCGGCATGCGCACGCCGGACGTGGTGCCATTCCAGGTGAACACCACGTCGGTGTCATAGTCGATGGCGGCCATGTCGACGATCTGGCCGTACTCGGCGGTTTTCACCTCGCCATCCAGCTTGAGTTGTTTCACGGCATCCGTGACCCAGCCCGCGCCGAAGCTTTCCCACGCGACCATCGTTGTCTTGCGCGCGCCCAGCAGCGACCACATGGCCATTTCCACCGCGCCGGTATCGGACGCGGGCACGATGCCGATGCGGTAATCATCCGGCACGCCCAGAATTTCGCGGGTGCCATCGATGGCGGCTTTCAGCTTGGATTTACCAACGGCTGCGCGATGCGAACGGCCCAGGGGCGCGTCGTTCAGCTTGGCCAGGTCGAAAGTGGGGATCTTGGCGCAGGGGCCAGAAGAAAAGCGCGGATTGACCGGGCGCTTGGCCGGTTGAGCAGGGTTTGTCATGGTATCCTTCCAGATATATGCCCTTCGTTGGGGAAGGGTGTCCCACTGGGGCCACTACGCCCGTTGCCGGGGTGGTGCAAGCAAAACTTTTGCTCTAAAGCGCCGCTAAAGCGCGCGAAACCGACGCGCCCCACCGCGAGAGAGACGCCCATGTACATCGTCACGCTGCTTGCCAACCCGACAACCGCAAACCTGAGCGCAGCCACCGTCGAGTCGCTGCGCAATGCCTGGGGCGGGGGTGTCGCCGAATGGCTGAACCCGGATATCGCCGCCGAATTCCCGCTGGAGGAAGTGCCCGCGAATCGTTGGCAGGTCTGGGACGATTTGCAGGCCATGGGCATCGACATGGTGCTGCGCCCCGCGCATGGGCGGCGCAAGATGATGCTGCTGGCCGATATGGACAGCACCATGATCGGGCAGGAATGCATCGACGAACTGGCCGATGAAGCGGGCGTGGGCGCGCATGTCGCGGGCATTACCGCGCGTGCCATGAATGGAGATCTGGATTTCGAGGATGCGCTGCGCGAGCGCGTGGCGCTGCTGCGCGGCCTGCCCGAAAGCGTGATCGCCAAGGTTCTGGCAGAGCGCATCACCTTCACCCAAGGCGGGCGCGAGGTGATCGCCACGATGAAGGCGCATGGCGGTTACGCAGCACTTGTGTCGGGCGGGTTCACGGCGTTCACCGCGCATGTGGCGGACAGGCTCGGTTTCGACGAGCACCGCGCGAATACGCTCGATGTTGCGGATGGCAAGCTTTCGGGCACGATCGCGGACCCGATCCTTGGCCGCGAAGCCAAGGTCGCGGCCTTGCAAGAGATTTCGGCGCGGCTGGGCATTTCGCCCTACGAGGTCATCGCCGTGGGCGATGGCGCGAACGATCTTGGCATGCTGGGCATGGCGGGTGCCGGTGTCGCGCTGCACGCCAAGCCGACTGTCGCCGCGCAATGCGATATCCGCATAAACCATGGTGACCTGACTGCGCTGCTGTATCTCCAGGGCTACCGCGCTGACGAATTTGTCGCTGACTAGGACCCCGCGCCCGGGCTAACGCAACATCTGGCGAATGCGGGCGTCGATCCGCCGCTGAAACAGACGCTGCAATCCGGTCAGGCGCAGCTTTCGCGCGATCCGCACCCCGAGGAAGGGGACCGCCCCGTAATTGCGCAACCCGAACGCCCAGATGCCGGACTTGTGCCGCACCAACAATTCGGCGCGCCGAACAAATCCGGGTGCAGGCTGCAGGGGCGCGCTTGGCGCATAGCCACGTTCGGTCATCAACGGTGCGATCTTGCTTTCCAGGTCCAGGATATCCCGCGGCGCGCAATGACGGTGCCATTGATGCGCGATGTTCGGGTCGGGGGCGGCGTAGGTCGAATGCTCCGGATAGCTGAGCATCTTGTCGGAATATGCCACCCCCATGAAATCGCACATTCGGGACAATTCGGCTTCGGGCGCATCCATCAGCGCTTCGAACCGCAATTCGGTCCAGTCCTCGGAGCGCAGCTTCGCGCGGGTGCGGTCCCAGTCGCGTTCCGAGCGCACCCAGTGATCGCAGGCATGATAAATCGTGCCGGCCCACCCCATGTCGACGCTGGAGCGCGCCACATCGCGCGGATCGCGCAACATGTGCACCACGCGGGCTCCGGGCAACAAGTCGACCGCCAGCGAAAGGTCGCGATGCATACTGACACACAGCACTCCACGCGCTTTCTTGGCCGCCAGCCGGTGCAGCAAGGCATGGGTCAGGTCCAACCCGTCAAGACCGTCGGGGATCTCTAGATGCTGTGCACGAAACATGCGATCGGCGCGCAGAGCGCCCATGTCATACTGCCAGCCCGTGGGCGCATCGGGCGCGCGGCGGATATGATCGATCAGGAAATCGACCTCTCCGGGGTTGTTCAGGTCAGGATGGGCATTCAGCATCAGGCGCATCAGCGTGGTGCCGGAACGCAACGCACCGAACACGATGACGGGCGCGGTCCACGCCGCGTTCATTTCGACATGAGAGGGGTTCGACTGGCGCGTCGCTTCGGGATGTGGCATCGTTGCGGTAAACGGGTCTTTGAATATTGATCGCGACCAGTTTGCGTTTATTCTCGTACAGGGTCCAGACACCGATAGGAAAACAATGCAAATTCCTGAACGCATCACCGCGCTTTTGCCCCGGATCACAACCCTTCGGCAGGATCTTCATGCACATCCGGAAATCCTGTTCGACTGCCACCGCACCAGCAGAATCGTGGCCGATTTTCTGCGCGAGATTGGCTGTGATGCAGTCGAAACCGGAATCGGGCGCACCGGCGTTGTCGGGCTGATCCATGGCCGCAACGGATCGGGGCGTTGCATTGGCCTGCGCGCCGACATGGACGCACTGCCCATTCACGAGGCCACGGGTTTGCCATATGCGTCGCAAGAGCCGGGCAAGATGCACGCTTGCGGGCATGACGGGCACACCGCCATGTTGCTGGGCGCGGCGCAATACCTGGCCGAAACCCGCGCCTTTGACGGAACGGTCGCGGTCC
>JAAAPG010000175.1 GCA_009908405.1 Alphaproteobacteria bacterium
GGTCGCCCGCCTGCACCTGGAGCGCATCGGCGTGAAACTGACGGACCTGAAACCCGACCAGGCCGAGTATATCGGCGTCACCCCCGAAGGCCCGTTCAAACCGGAACATTATCGGTACTGACGTTGCCGTCAAAGGCGACGACGGACCAAGGCCCTGTCATTTACCTGATGGGGCCCTGGCCTTTGGGGGATTGCTGTCCTGTCCGTCTGGCCACCGGACTGCTTGCCGTTCAACGACTGGGCCTCCGATGTATCTCGTCACTGCCTGGTGCGACGTTACATGGCCCTGTTGAAAGCCAACATGTTTCGCGCTACGCGCAGACGCGCTGCATGGCTGATCAAGCTTGGAAACGCCTTGATTTATCTTGAATCGCAAAACCTGCTGTTCCTAAAGACCCGGAAAACGGGCGGCACGTCATTCGAGATCGCTCTTTCGCGACATGCCGCGCCCCAAGACATCGTCACGCCCATTTCTTTCGAGGACGAATTGCTCAGGAAGGCCGCCGGCGGCGTGTTTCCGCAGAATTGGGCGCGGTCGTCGGAAACAGAAATCACGTTTCACGCAGCCGTCTGCGCATTCGAGGCGTCCGAAAACAAGACCCCTGCCCGGCACCAGATGAAGCCGTTCCGTGAACAAGCCATTTATTTCAATCACTTCGGCCCCGATATCGTCCCTCCACGGATGGGGGCGAACAAGTTCGACCGCGCATTGAAGATCACGATATGCCGACATCCCTACGAGCAATTGGTATCACACGCTTTCTTCCAGCAACGCTTCGGGAACGCTGATTTTGAAAAGGTCGTGAATCGGCTACTCGCCAATCCGAGTCCAAACGCGTCGCTCTACCTTCTAGGCGAAAAACCGGTCATCGACGTCTTTATCCGGTATGAAAATCTTGCGGATGACATTACCGCCCTCGAGCACCGGACCGGGCTTGATCTGCTTTCGGCGATGCCGCGCGCCAAGGGACAGTTCAGGGCTGATCGCAGACCGGCAAAAGACCTGCTGAGCGATGCACAAAAAGCGCGCTGCTATCAGATCAACCGTTGGGAGTTCGAGACACTGGGTTACACCGCCTGACCCGGCGAAACGGCCTTCCCGGAACAGTTGCGCAACGCCGCACGCGGACCGGGTCGGCCGCGACTTCTTCCAGGATTCGGCAGGCGTTTCCAGACACGGATTTTTCAAGGTCGCCGTCGCGCGTTTCAAATCGGCCCATCGCGCGGCGTGCACGGCGCTGAAACCGGGACCGGCGGACAGCTTTTCCAGGGGGCATTGTCACGCGCGCCGCTTGACCAAGCGCGCGCCTTGCGCTACCCACCCGACAACGCGGGCGTTGTGTAATGGTAAGACCTCAGCCTTCCAAGCTGATGATACGGGTTCGATTCCCGTCGCCCGCTCCACCTCCCCCTTGCCAATCGCGCCGGTTCGGCATTTGCTGGTGTCCTACCCAGTGAAAGGTGCGCCCATGTCCGACATTCCAATGCCCCGCGCGGGCGAAGTCAGCGATTTTCTGGAACACCACGCCCCCAAGGCGATACGTGAGACGGTCGAGGATGCCCGCAAACGCGACACGCTGGCCGGCGATTTTCCCTATCCGCGCTGGATGAAGAAAGGCGATTACAAGGACGCGCTGGAACCGCTGCAACTGGAACTGATGAAGCTGCAACATTGGCTGACCTCCAGCGGCGCGCGCGTGGTGGTGGTGTTCGAGGGGCGCGACACGGCGGGCAAGGGCGGGTCGATCAACCGCATTGCCGATGTGATGAGCCACCGCATCTTGCGCGTCGAAGCCCTGCCAAAGCCCACCGACCGCGAGGCGCGCGAATGGTATTTCCAGCGCTATATTGCGCGCTTGCCCGCGGGCGGTGAAATGGTGCTGTTTGACCGTAGCTGGTATAACCGCGCCATGGTCGAACATGTGTTCGGCTTTTGCACACCGGCCCAGCGCGCGTCGTTTTTCGACCAAGTGCCGGGGTTTGAAAACCTGTTGGTGCAGGACGGCGTATATTTCATCAAGATCTGGCTGAATGTCAGCCGCGCCGAACAGCTCCGCCGCCTGCTGGCACGAGAGGACGACCCGATGAAACACTGGAAGCTGTCGGGATTGGACGTGAAAGGTTTGGGCAAATGGGACAGCTACACCCATGCTATTTCCGAAACATTCGAGCGCAGCCATACCGCCGCCGCCCCTTGGACCGTCATCCGGTCCGAAGACAAGTACCGCGCCCGGCTGGCGGTTCTGCAACATGTCCTTGGCCAACTTCCCTATGATGGCAAATCCACCATCGACACGCCCGATCCCGCCATTTGCGGAACCCCTGCCCTGTGGCAGGCGGAACTGTGGGATGACGGCACCTGACACGCTGACGTGATCGCGCCACAGCGCAGATGCCAGCTCGCCAGCCATGTGCTATCCTGCGCGCAAGAATCCAGCGCCGGGGGCCGTCATGCTGTATCTGCTTCATCTTGCCATAAATACTTTGCGGGGGGGCCATGCCCTGCATGGCGGGGGGCGCAAAGCCCCCTTGCTCGGGTTGGTGCTGGGTGCGGCGTTGGGGTTTGGGCTGCCCGCCATAGCCCAGGACAGACCGCTGCCGCCGCGTTTCGCGACAATGCTGGACAATACCGACCTGCCGGGCGGTGATCTGACGCCGATCTTCAACACCAATCTGGCGCAATGCCACGCCGCCTGCCTGCGCGATACAGCCTGCACGGCATTCACATTCAACAAGCGCGCGGGCGCGTGTTTTCCCAAATCGCAACCGGGCGCGGCGCAGCCGTTCGAAGGCGCGCTGTCGGGGCGACTGACCGAACGGTCCGTCGCTGTTCAGGCCCGTGCGGCGGAAACCCGCGCGCGCATGGCGTTTCTGTCCGCCACCGATCATGACCGCGCCCGCGCGCAGGCCGAAACCATGGCCGAACGCTATTACGCCAATGGCATGACCGAAGCCGCCCTGCTGGACGGCGCGACCGGCGCGACCGGCGCGCGCGCGGTGCTGTTCACCGGGGCCGCCGTGACCGTGGCCGATTCGGGCGCGGCGTGGCTGGCGCATGCCCGCGCGCTTTTGGCCCAGTCCACAAGCGACAACCAGCCAACCGCCGATCTGCAACACCAAGCAGTCCGCGCGGCCACCAATGCCGCGCTGCGCTTGGCCGACCCCGCGCCCGCGCTTGTCACCTTGGCCAACGCGCTGGAAAGGCGGTTCCGGGGCGAGGACGCCTTGGCCGCGATCCGCCTGGCCGAAGCGTTGCGCCCCGGCATTGCCCCGGACCGACTGCCTGAACTGAGGGAAAAATACGGGTTCCGCCTGCTCTCGCATGACGTGGACAGCAACACCGCCGCCCCGCGCATCTGCGCGCGGTTTTCCGAACCGCTGGTCGCCAGCCGCGATTATGCGCCCTTCCTTGCGGGCGATGCCGCCGGGCTGGTCCCGGAGGTGGATGACCGCCAACTCTGCCTGACCGGGGTCGAGTATGGCGCGCGCTATGAACTTCGCCTGCGCGCAGGTCTGCCCGCGGCTGGCGGGGACACGCTGGCGCGCGATGTGCCCTTGGCCGTCTATATCCGCGACCGCGCGCCCTTGGTGCGCTTTCCGGGGCGCGGCTACGTGCTGCCCGCGACCGGGCCGCGCGCGCTGCCGGTGGAAACCGTCAATGCCGACAGCCTGGACCTGACGCTGTATCGCGTGTCCGACCGCAACCTTGTGACCACCATCCGCGACGGCAATTTCGCGCAGGCCCTCAGCGCATGGGAAAGCGAGCGTGTCACCAATGATCTGGCAGAACGGATCTGGCAGGGCAGCGCAACGCTCGACGGTGCCCTGAACCGCGAAACCCGGTCGCGCCTGCCCTTGGCCGACGCCGGGGCACTGGAACCGGGCGCTTACCTTCTGCAAGCCGCCGTGCCGGGGCGCGACCCGTATGACATCGCGCCCGCCTCGCAATGGTTCATGGTGTCCGATCTGGGCCTGACAAGCCTGTCGGGCAACGACGGGTTGCATGTGGTCGTGCAGGCGCTCTCGACGGGGCAGCCGGTGGCAGGCGCAGAGGTCGCGCTGGTCGCGCGGTCAAACCGGGTGCTGGGCACCACGACAACCGACGCGCAGGGCATGGCGGTTTTCCCGGCGGCCTTGGCCGCAGGCACCGGCAGCGCCGCGCCCGCGCTGATTACCGTGGCACAGGGCGACGACACGACCGCGCTGTCGCTGGAAGACCCGGAATTCGACCTGTCCGACCGTGGTGTCGAAGGCCGTGCCGCCCCCGGCCCTATCGACATGTTCATCGCCACCGACCGCGGCGCCTACCGGCCCGGAGAGGTGATCCACGCAACCGCGCTTGCCCGCGACGCGCAAGCGGCGGCCCTGCCCGGCCTGCCGGTGATCGCGCGGCTCATGCGCCCCGATGGCGTGGAATATTCCCGTGCGCTCAGCACCGACGACCGCGCGGGCGGGCATGTGTTCACCTTACCGCTGGGGGCCGATGTGCCGCGCGGCGCGTGGCGTCTGGACATGCTGTCGGACCCCGACGCGCCAGCCTTGGCCAGCACCCGCCTGCTGGTCGAGGATTTCCTGCCAGAGCGGATAGATTTCGACCTGTCGCTGTCATCGGATGCGCCGGTGGACCCGCTCAACCCGCCGCGTCTGCAAGTGAACGCGCGCCACCTGTTCGGGGCCGCCGCAGAGGGGTTGAAACTGTCGGGGAACGCCATTTTGCGCCCCGCCACCACGCGCAACGGGTGGGCGGGCTATGTCTTCGGCCGTCACGATCAGCGTGTGAACCCGCAGCGCTTTGGCTTGGGCGATGCCGTGACAGATGCCGAAGGCCAACTTGACACCCGTTTGATGTTCGAAAACGCCAGCTTCGACGCCCGCCCCTACATGCTCGACATAGACGCCACGCTGCTGGACGGGGCCGCGCGACCCGTGGAACGCACGCTGACCGCCCCCGTGGCTGCCACCCAACCCATGATCGGCATTCGCCCCGGCTTTGACGACACGCTGCCACAAGGGGCCGAAGCCGTGTTCGATCTGGCGCTTGTCGGCACGGATGGGCAGCCGATGGATGGCGCGCTGACATGGCAGGTCGACCGCGTGGACACCCGCTACCAATGGTATAGCGTAGATGGCCGCTGGAACTGGGAACCCGTCACCGAGCGCAATCGCGTGGCCGAAGGGTCGCTGGACGGCACAGGGCAAATCACCGTGCCGCTGGATTGGGGCCAGTATGAACTGCGCGTCACCCATGACGGGGCCAGCTATGCCAGCGCCTCCATGCCCTTTGCCGCCGGGTGGTACGGGGCCACGGCCGGGCGCGACACGCCCGACCGGCTGGCCGTGGCGCTGGACCGCGACGCCTACAGCCCCGGCGACACCGCGCGCCTGCGCCTGACGGGCGAGGGCATGGCGCTGGTCAGCGTGCTGTCGGACCGCGTGATCGACATGCAACTGGTTGAGCTTTCGGGTGAATCAGAGATCACCCTCCCCGTGACCGATGACTGGGGCACGGGCGCTTATGTCACCGCCAGCCTGCTGCGCGGGGCCGATGCGGTGGAAGAGATGCCCGCCCGCAGCATGGGGCTGGCCCATGCCACGATTGATCCGGGTGCGAAGGCGCTGGATGTCTCGATTGATGCGCCAAAGGCTGCCGATCCGCGCGGGCGCATGGAGGTAACGCTCCGCACCGAGGCGGAAGGCCCGGTCTTTGCCACCCTCGCCGCCGTGGACCTTGGCATCCTGACCCTGACGGATTTCGACACGCCCGACCCAAGCGCGCATTATTTCGGCCAGCGCCGCCTCGGCGTGGCCCTGCGCGACATTTACGGGCGGTTGATCGACGCGCGGGCAGGCGCGATGGGGCAAGTGCGTTCCGGCGGCGATGCGTCGGGCATCGACCGCGCGGGGCCTGCGCCCACCGAAGCGCTTCTGGCGCTGTTCGAAGGCCCGATCACGCTGGAAAACGGCCAAGCCACCATTGGCTTTGACCTGCCCGCGTTCAACGGCACGGTGCGGCTGATGGCGGTCGCGTGGTCCGATACCGGCGTGGGCCAAGCCAGCACCGATGTGCTGGTGCGCGACCCGGTCGTGGTGCAACCCAGCCTGCCGCGCTTCCTGACACCGGGCGACACCAGCCGCATGCGGCTGGAATTGACCCACGCGACAGGGGCATCGGGCGAGATGGGGCTGAGCGTGACCGGCCACGGGCTGGGCGATGTGCCGGGAACCGTCACCTTGGCCGAGGGCGGGCGCGCCGTGCTGGACCTGGCCCTTGCGCCCACCGCCTTGGGCGATCATCCCTACCGGGTCGAATTGACAACACCCGATGGCCGCGTGCTGACGCGCGAGGTGACGCTGACAGTGCAGCGCACCGACCCGGAGATCGCGCGGTCGTCGCAATTCGTTCTGGCACCGGGCGACAGCTTCCGGTTCGACGCCAACGCGCTCGACGGCCTGCGCGACGGCGCACGCGCGACATTGGTCGCGGGCGCAGGGGCGGCCTTGGACCTGCCGGGGCTGATGCAACGGCTGACGGGCTACCCGTATGGCTGCACGGAACAACTGGCATCCGGGCTGCAACCGCTTCTGCTGGCATCTGGCGCGGCGGTAGATCTGGGCCTTGTCACCGCGCCAGAAGCGCACGCGCGCATCCAGACCGCCATCGACCGCATCCTGACGCGCCAAGGCCGCACCGGCAGTTTCGGGCTATGGTCGGCGGGCGGCTACGACCTGTGGCTGGACGCCTATGTCACCGACGTGCTGACCCGCGCGGCAGGCCAAGGCGCGGATGTGCCCGATACCGCCCTGCGCATGGCGCTCGACAACCTGCGCAACGAGGTCGCGCAAGCGGGTGATCTGTATGACAACGCGCCCGCCATCGCCTACGCGCTGTATGTTTTGGCCCGCGCGGGCGAGGCGGCGATTGGCGATCTGCGCTATTACGCCGACACTTTGGCCGAGAAATTCAACACACCCTTGTCGGCGGCGCAACTTGGTGGCGCACTTGCCGCTTACGGCGAACAGGCGCGCGCCGATGCGATGTTCCGGCAAGCGGTCAGCCTTGCCAGCACGAGCGGTGCTCAAAGCTACCGCCGCGACTACGGCA
>JAAAPG010000186.1 GCA_009908405.1 Alphaproteobacteria bacterium
CGGCTCCGGCCACCTGGTCTGGATCGGCGACCGCACGCGCCAGCCCGATGGCGCGCATGTCGAATTCTGCCGGGGCGTGCAAAACCCGATCGGCCTGAAATGCGGCCCCTCGCTGACAGCCGACGATCTGAAAGTGCTGCTGGCCAAGCTCAACCCCGAAAACGAGGCCGGGCGCCTGACCCTGATCGCGCGCTTCGGCGCGGGGCAGGTGGGCGATCATCTGCCACGGCTGATTAAAGCGGTGCAGGAAGAGGGTGCGAACGTGCTTTGGACCTGCGACCCGATGCACGGCAACGTCATCAAGTCGTCCACCGGGTACAAAACCCGGCCCTTCGAGTCCATCCTGCGCGAGGTGCGCGAGTTCTTCGCCGTGCACAATGCCGAAGGCACCATCCCCGGCGGTGTGCATTTCGAGATGACCGGCAAGGATGTGACCGAATGCACCGGCGGTCTGCACGCGGTCAGCGAAGAGGATCTGTCACAACGCTACCACACCGCCTGCGACCCACGCCTGAATGCCAGCCAGTCGTTGGAACTGGCGTTTCTCGTGGCCGAAGAACTGGTCGGGCGGCGCGAGAAATTGGCAGCCGCGATGTAAAAGCGGGCAACGTGATGCGGAAAAGGGCCGGGCGGGCAAGTCGCACCGGCCCTTTTTGTCAGGCTTTGCCCCCGGATATCACACGCAGGACCGGCGCTTGCTCTGCCGTGACCGCGGGTTCTGCACTGGCAAAGCGGCGCGGGCGACGTCCGATCTGGCCATGACGTTCGAGCACGCCCAGAACATGCGTGATCCGCCCATCCGGCCCGGTCAACGGCATTACCGCCATTTGCGCGACAAGGTCCGGCTGGCCAAAACCGCGTTCGGCCTGCAACGCCAGCGTCACCCGCGCGCCCCGTCCCACCGCGTCCAGCGCCGCCGCGACGTCGTCGCGCGCATCTGCTGCGAACACGGCGCTCAGCGGCATACCGCGCAGATCCATGCCCATGACATCCTCGATCCCGTGACCACAAAGCCGGATTCGCGCCACGCGCGGGCTGACGAATTCGGCAAGGAAAACATGCGGCAGCGCGTCTGCCAGTTCCGTCGGGTCCAGCGCGGCGCGCCTTGGCAATGCATGGCGGCTGCGCAGGCTGGCCCAATGGTCGCACACCAAGGCCACAAGCGGATAGTCCTGCGGGGTTTCTGGATGGGGGGTAAAGGTCATATCACTCATCTTCGGTTCCCATATACGCTTGGGGGGCTGACCCCACCGATTGCATTCAACACGAAACTCCCCGACTTTCATTTTTAGGAAAGCTCCATTAACACGGCCTTAATAGGCCAAATTTTGTCTGAATTCTGCCATATTCTGGCCAGTTGGTTAATCGCGGCGGTCCAGAGGCAAGGAGCCTGCATGCTGAACTCCATGACGGGCTATGCCAGCCGGCAGGGCGAAACCCGGCGCGACACCTGCCGCATCACGTGGGAATGGGACTTGCGCGCGGTCAATGGGCGCGGCCTCGACATGCGCGTGCGACTGCCCGAAGGTCTTGGTTTCCTTGAAAAACCGCTGCGCGAAGCGATTGCGTCACACGTTGCGCGGGGCAATGTCACGCTTGCTTTGCGACTGCGCGAGGACCGGGCAGATGCCCTGTTTCCCGTTGACGACGCCGCGCTGACGGACCTGTTTCAGGCCCTGAAACAGGTCCGGTCGCGGGCCGCTGCGATGGGCTACGATCTGCGCGCGCCGACTTCGTTGGGGCTGCTGACCGCGCGCGGGCTGCACGCCAAGGGACATGATCGCGCCACAATTGATCCCGCCGAATTGGGCATGTTGCTGCTGGCCGATTTCGAAACGGTGCTCGGCGCGTTTTGTGCGGCGCGCGCTTCTGAAGGGGCGGCGCAGGCTGTCAAAGCCGACCTTGCCGAAGACCTCGACCGGGCTGGAGGCGCAGTGTGCAAATGCACGCGCGCTGTTGGCCGAAGGCGGGCCGGTCGGGCGACGGTTGGACTTCCTGACGCAGGAATTCAACCGCGAGGCCAACATGCTCTGTTCCAAGGCGCAGCATATGGAGTTGACGCGCCTCGGCCTGGCGTTGAAAAGCGTGATCGATCAATTGCGCGAGCAAATTCAGAACCTGGAGTAAACGCATGACCCGACGCGGGCTTCTGATTATCCTGTCATCGCCGTCGGGCGCGGGCAAATCCACCTTGGCCAAGCGGTTGATGGTCTGGGATGACAGTCTGCGCTTCTCGGTTTCCGCGACCACGCGCCCGCCGCGCGCGGGCGAGGTGGATGGCCGTGAATATTACTTCCGCAGCCATGACGAATTCGCCGGGATGATCGCGGCGGGCGAGATGCTGGAACATGCCGAGGTGTTCGGAAATTTCTACGGCTCGCCCAAGGGCCCGGTGGTCGAGGCGATGGAGGCCGGGCGCGACACCCTGTTCGACATCGACTGGCAGGGCGGCCAGCAGGTGCGCAATTCCAGCCTGGGCAAGGATGTGATCTCGATCTTCATCCTGCCGCCGTCGATCGTGGAACTCGACCGGCGCTTGCGCGCGCGCGGGCAGGATAGTGACAGGGTGATCGAGGACCGGATGCACAAATCGCGCGACGAGATCAGCCATTGGGCGGAATATGACTATGTTCTGGTGAACTCCGATCTGGACGCGACAGAGCACCGTCTGCGCAGCATCATCGAGGGCGAGCGCCTGCGTCGTGACCGTCAGCCGGGGCTGAACGACTTCGTGCGCGGTTTGAATGCTGAATTCGCGGATATGCGCAGTTGATCGCGTCCTGCGCCGGCATTAACGTTTTAGTGACAAACAGGCCGTACTGTGTGATATTCACACGGTAACGCAGGTGACAACATGATTGTTCCTCACATCCTGGTCGGTATGGCCTGTGGCATCGTTGGCATGTTGTTTGCTGTTGGCGGCGACGGCCCTGGGCTCCGCTGGGTTGCGTCTTATAGCCTTGCGGGCAGTATCGGCCTTGTTCTGTCGCTCTCGTTCGTCGTGCTGCGTGACCTGCGCGGGCGTCGGCTCAAACGGTCGACGTGACTGGGCCGATCGGGCGTTTTTGCCTGCTGGTCGGGCTGACTGCGCGGGTGCTGCGATGTGTGCGATCATCCGGGCCGATGACTTGAGGCGACGGCGCGCCATGCCGGGCTATGTCCTTCGCCTTGCGTCAGGGTGTGGGGGCTGCCGGTGTCGGCCATGATTGACCTGCCGATCTGCCCCGGTTCGCGCTGCGATTTTGCTCGGGGCGCCGGGTTGTATTTGACAGGCCGCGCGCGCCGTGACAGCAGGTTGCGGCGTTGCGCGTGCGACGCGTGTTCGGTCCGGGGGCTGCATGACAGAATCGAAATCCTCTCATCGCAGTGCCGCGATGGCGCGGCGCGCGCCTGCCCATGCGCAAGACGGGTCACGGGCCGCGACCGCGGCATGCATGAGGATCGACCAAGCTCTGGCGACCCGTTTCGGCAGCGAATTGGCGGATGTCACGCTGGCGGGCTACATGCCCATGCGGTCCGAGATCGACCCCCGCGCGGCCATGCGCGCCCATCCCGGCCCGGTCTGCGTGCCGGTGATTGCCGCGCTGCACCAGCCCTTGGTGTTTCACCGATGGGCGCCTGACATGCCCATGGTGCCGGGCCGCTTCGGCGCCGATGTGCCAGCGCAGGCGGACCCGATCGTGCCGGATGTGTTGATTGTGCCGATGCTGGCCTTTGACCAGCGCGGGTATCGGCTGGGCTATGGTGGCGGTTTCTACGACCGCACCCTGTCGCAACTGCGCGCGGCGGGCGATGTGCTGGCGATCGGGCTGGCCTTCAGCGCGCAGGTACAGGCCGAGGTGCCGATCGAGGCGACCGACGAAAAGCTGGACCTGATCGTTACCGAAAACGCGGTGCACAGCTTTTCCGGCCGACCAGAGCATCTCGCGCAGAAGTAGTTCCCGGTTTTGCGAAAAAGACATGCGACTACATAGGGTTGGAGTGGGTCGCGTGAATACGCATGAACGCGACGCGCTTCAACCCGTGCGCCGCGCGTTCAGCTTGGCACGGGACAAAGCGACAGCGCCGCGTCTTTTTGCACGCACCATCCTGCCATCGGCGCCATGCGCGCGCGCCGGCGTGTCAACTGCCATGCCGCACCGACAGGGCTTGTCGCAGAGACATCCCGCGCGGGACAGGCCGCCATGTGCCAGCGGGTTTCGACCGCCGGCGTGCCGCCGTCGCCCGGCGTCAGAACCAGCGCCCGCACGCCCCCATTGGCCCGCCGCGCACAGCCTTCCTCGGCGGCCAAGTGTAGCCTGCGCAGAGGCGTCATGGCCACGGGTTCCGGCAGATCAGCGACCACCAGCGCACAGGCGCCGCTGCGCAACCCGTCCTCGGCGCAGCCCAGCAGGTCTGACATGCGCGGGGCCTGTGCCAGAATCACCCCACCGGGTGCGGCCCAGTCCGCCAACCCTTGCGGGCACAGCCGGTCGGGGTTGTGCCGCAATCGCAGCCACAGGACGGGCGCATCCCACCCCATGACCCACGCGGCCAGAACCCGGCGCGCCGGTCCACAGAATTCATGCGCACGCCCTTGGGCCAAAACCAGCGTTTCGGCCAGCGCGCTTTTGGACTCATCGAGCATGACGCCTCGTGTGTTCTTGTTGTGTTCGCATTATAGGTCGCCTGCGTGACATGACAAGAAAACGGTTTAACTTGGCGACAGACCGTCTAAATTGCCCCGGAACCATAGCAAGAGGTGCTCTGACATGCGCAAATCGAAACTGGGCCGCAGCGATCTGTCGGTCTCGGAATATTGCCTTGGCACCATGACCTATGGCAGCCAGACGGACGAGGCCGATGCACACCGTCAGCTGGACATGGCCTGGGATGCGGGGATCAACTTTCTGGATGCCGCCGAAATGTACCCGGTCAACCCGGTCACGCTGGAAACCGCGGGGCGCACGGAAGAGATCATCGGGCGCTGGCTGGCCAGCCGCAAACCGGCAGATGCCGTGGTTGCCACCAAGATCACCGGCGAAGGCTCTGCCGCCGTGCCCGACGGTGCGCCGATTTCGGGCGCGCGGATGCGTGATGCGGTCGAGGCGTCGCTGGCACGATTGCAGACCGACTGCATCGACATCTACCAGCTTCACTGGCCCAATCGCGGGTCATACCATTTCCGAAAAAGCTGGGGCTTCGACCCCTCGGGCCAGAACCGCGCCGACACGGTCGCGCATATGCGCGAGATCCTGACCGTCGCGCAAGAGCTGATCGCGGCCGGCAAGATCCGTCATGTCGCGCTTTCCAATGAAAGCGCCTGGGGCACCGCGATGTGGCTGCGGTTGGCCGAAGAGGATGGCTTGCCGCGCGTCCTGACCATCCAGAACGAATACTCGCTTCTGTGCCGGTATTTCGACCTGGACCTCGCAGAGCTTTGCGTCAACGAAGATATCCCGCTGCTGGCCTATACGCCGCTGGCGTCGGGGTTGCTGACCGGCAAATACGCGGGCAATGTCACGCCGGACGGATCGCGCCGGTCGCGCAATGCCGACCTGGGCGGGCGTATCACGGGGCGCGTGTTCGAAGCGGTTTCCGGCTACCTGGCCATTGCCAACGAGCACGGGATCGACCCGGTGCATATGGCGATCAACTGGACGCTGACACGGCCCGCGCCGACTCTGCCCATTGTTGGCGCGACCACGTCCAAGCAATTGGCACATCTGCTGAAAGGTGTCGATGTGCGGATCACGCCCGAAATGCGCGCCGCCATCGACCAGATGAACCGCGCCATGCCGATGGTGTTTTGACCTGTCATTCCGCCGTTACGCCGGCCCGGTATCGCTCGCCAGTGTTCGGAAGGAGACGCCTGTGCCATTGCCCCGCTTGCGCGCCGTGTTGTTCGACAAGGACGGCACGCTGTTCGATTTCGCCGCAAGCTGGGCGGGCTGGATGGCAGATGTCATCGACAGGTTGTCCGAGGGTGATGCGGCCCGCGCCGAGGCGCTGGCGCGCGCGCTGCGGTTCGATCGCCGGGCGAAAGCGTTCGATCCGTCCTCGCCGATCATTGCTGGAACGCTCGACGAGGGTGCGGCGCTGATCCGCCCGCTTGTGCCGACACACCGCGTGGCCGGGTTGGAGCGCTACCTGATCGACAGCTCTGCCGAGGCGGCGATGGTGCCGCCCGTGCCGCTTGTCCCCTTGCTGAGCGGTTTGCGCGCGCGCGGGCTTGCGCTGGGCGTGGCCACCAACGATGCCGAGGATTCTGCCCATGCCCATCTGGATGCCGCGGGGATTGCCGGTCATTTCGCGCATGTCCTGGGCTATGACAGCGGCTACACCCCCAAACCCGCGCCCGACATGCTGCTGGGCTTTGCCGCGCGGGCAGGCCTGCCGCCGGACAGCGTGGCGATGGTGGGCGACAGCACGCATGATCTGCATGCCGGGCGCGCGGCCGGAATGGTCACGATCGGCGTGTTGACGGGGATGGCCGACGCGGAAACGCTTGCGCCCCATGCCGACCTTGTGCTGCCCGATATCGGGCATTTGCCGGATTATCTGGTTTGACAGCTTCGGGGGCTGCCGCCCCCCTGCGGCTGCGCCGCATTCCCCCCGCGAGTATTTGGGGCAAGATGAAGGTCAGTCGAAGATCTGAATGCCCGCGCTAGTTCTTGCGTAATGCCCAAGCCGCGAGGCGAGTGTGCCGACATGCAGCTCCAGCTTATGGCCGTCAGGGTCCATCAGGTAGGCAGAGGCGCCTTCAGAGCGGTTGTCTTTCCATCGGGGCGTGTCGCTCAGCCGCGATTGCAGCCGCGCGAACCCCTCTGGCGTGACGGAAAACGCGACATGGCTGTCATCCTGCGCCGGACAGGGCTGGCCAAGTTCTAGGCACAACCACAGCGCGCCGCCTTCCAAGTAAGCCATGCCGGAGCCGCGCGCGCGCAGCCGTAGCCCAAGCCGGTCGCGATAGAAGCCCAAGGCGCGATCCAGATCCGCCACGACAAGCGTGGCATGGTTGACGCCAAATATCTCAGAACCGTTCGCCATCCTGCTGCCATGGTTTGACAAGGTTGCCGAAGCGGGTGAACTGACCCTCGAAGC
>JAAAPG010000171.1 GCA_009908405.1 Alphaproteobacteria bacterium
AATCCATAATGCGCGAACAGGCGCCCGCGGAGTGAAACGCGCCGCGAGAAAGCCAGAAGGCCGGGCAATGCGCCCGGCCTTTTTGTTTTAAATACAATGTTTTAGCGTTCAATCGTCACGCGCGCCATGCGGTCGGGATCACCTTCGACCGCGCCGTTGCTGCCGGTGCCGCGCTTGATCGCGTCCAGCACGTCATACCCGTCTATCATCTGCCCGACGACGGTATATTGCCCGTTCAGGTGCGGCGCGGGCGCGAACATGATGAAAAACTGGCTATTGGCGGAATGCGGGTTTTGTGAACGTGCCATCCCGACAACGCCGCGCGCGAAATCCTCGTCCGAAAACTCGGCGCGCAGGTCGGGCAAGTCCGACCCGCCCATGCCCCAGAAGCGCGGGTTCCCGTCGGCGCCGCCGTTCTCGACATCACCCGTCTGCGCCATGAAACCCTCGATCACGCGGTGAAACACCACGCCGTCGTAATCGCCGCGCTCTGCCAGCGTCACGATGCGGTCGACATGGTTCGGCGCCAGATCGTCGCGCAGGGCGATGCGCAGCGTTCCGTTGGCTTCGCCCGCGACCTCGATCACCATGACCGGGCCGGAATGGTCGGCAGGCACTTCGGTTGTCTGGGCGCTGACCGCGTTCAGGTTCCACCACGACGCGCCAAGGATCGCCAGACCCGCCGCGAACAGCCCCGCGAAAATCAGCTTGTCACGCATCGGCGGCCACCTTGACGCTCAGCATCTTGTCGGGACTTGCGGGCGGCTCGCCCCGGACGATCGCGTCGACATGCTCCATCCCGGAAATGACGCGGCCATAGACGGTATATTGCCGGTTCAGGAAATGGTTATCGCCGAAATTGATGAAAAACTGGCTGTTGGCACTGTCGGGGTTCTGCGACCGCGCCGCCCCCAAGGTGCCCCGGTCATGCGGCACGCCGGAAAACTCGGCTTTCAGGTTGGGCAGGTCCGACCCGCCGGTGCCGCAGCGGCCGGGATTGTAGCTCACCTCGGTGTTGCCGTTGGCCACATCGCCGGTCTGCGCCATGAACCCCTCGATGACCCTGTGGAACACCACGTTGTCGTATTTGCCGGCGCGCGCCAGTTCCTTCATCCGGGCGCAATGGCCAGGGGCCACGTCGGGAAGCAATTCGATGATGACGGTGCCGTCCTTCAACTCCATCAATATGGTGTTTTCGGGGTCTTTGATCTCGGCCATGGTCTGACTCCTGAGTTATGCGTTGGGGCGCACCCTAATCTGGTGCCGGGCCAAGGAAAAGCCCCTTCGCAGCCGCTGCGACCATTGACCCGCTGGTCGGTTTCGCGCCAGATAGCGCCAGACCAGACCGGGGGACAGCATGGCTTTCAACACGCTCGACGACATGGATTTTGCAGGCCACACGGCACTGGTGCGGGTGGATATAAACGTGCCGATGGCGGATGGCCGCGTGACGGATGCGACCCGGATCGAGCGCATCCTGCCCACGATCCGCCATATCACGGAAGCCGGTGGCAAGGTCGTGCTGCTGGCGCATTTCGACCGGCCCAAGGGGCAGCGCGTGCCGGAAATGTCGCTCTCGCTGGTGCGGCCCGCCCTGGAAGCGGCCCTTGGCCAACCCGTCGGGTTTGCCGAGGATTGCATCGGTCTGCCCGCCAAGAAAGCGGTCACGGCCATGGAACCGGGCGACGTGGTGTTGCTGGAAAACACCCGGTTTCACGCGGGCGAAGAAAAGAACGACAAGATGCTGGCGGCGGGGATGGCCGCGTTGGGGGACATCTTCGTGAATGACGCGTTTTCGGCGGCACACCGCGCCCATGCCTCGACCACGGGGATCGCCGAGCTGATGCAGAATTGCGCGGGCCGGTTGATGGAGGCCGAATTGACCGCGTTGCAAAAGGCGCTTGGGTCGCCCGAACGCCCGGTGGCCGCCGTTGTGGGGGGGGCCAAGGTTTCGACCAAGCTGGACCTGCTGTCGAACCTGATCGGGCGGGTCGACCACCTGATCATCGGCGGCGGCATGGCCAACACGTTCCTGGTCGCGCAAGGGGTCGAGATCGGCAAATCCCTGGCCGAACGCGACATGACCGACACCGCGTCCGACATCATGGCGCGCGCCGAGGGCATGGGCTGCACCATCCACTTGCCGCGCGACATCGTGGTGGCCCGCGAATTCGCGGCAGGCGCGCCCAGTGACACCCTGCCGGTCGATCAATGCCCCGCGGATGCCATGATCCTGGATGCCGGGCCAGAGACCGTCGCGGCCATTGCCGAGCTGTTCGGAACCTGCCGAACGCTGGTCTGGAACGGTCCGCTTGGCGCGTTCGAGATCGCGCCGTTCGACATGGGGACCAATGCCGCCGCCCGCGCGGCCGCCGATCTGACCGACTCGGGCCAACTGGTCTCTGTGGCGGGTGGCGGCGATACGGTCGCGGCGCTGAACAAGGCGGATGCCGCCGCGCGGTTCAGCTATGTGTCGACCGCGGGAGGGGCTTTCCTGGAATGGCTGGAAGGCAAGACCTTGCCCGGCGTCGCCGCGTTGGAGGTCTGAGCCATGGACATGATCGTCTGGGCCGGGGCCGTGGTTTCGCTGGCGGGCGTCGCGGGCCTGATCTGGTGCATCGCCTATGTCATACGCTTGCGCCGTGCCGACCTGGACGAGGCCACCCTGCGCGCGCGAATGCAAAAAGCGGTTCTGGTGAATTTCGCGGCCCTGGCGGTGTCGACCTTGGGTTTGATGATGGTTGTCGCCGGTATTTTCCTGTCCTGACACCCGCGCACGCTGTTTTCGCGGGCGATGGGATTCCCTTCGCGCGGATTTTGTGGCACGTTGACGGAACAAGCTGGGCAAACCAGCGAGGCAATCGAGCAGGATTTTTCATGCGCAGGACCAGGCCCGCCTTCGGTGCGGTATTTTTCTTTGGATTGGCGACAGTGCTCGCGCTGTATTTTACCTTCGCCGCGGTGCAAGGCAGCTTCGGGCTTTTCAACCGGGTGCAGGTTCAGGCCCAGATTGCGGAAATGGAAGTGCAGCGCGACCGTTTGCAGACAGAGCTGGCCGCTTTGCAGAACAAGACAGCGCGTCTGTCGGATGATTTTCTCGATCTTGACCTGCTCGATGAGCGTGCGCGGGACGTGTTGGGCTTGGCACGCCCCGACGAGGTCGTGATCCGCTAGAGCATGTCGCACCGCGCAAGGCGGTGACCTTGCGGGCAGTCGTCGGTCAATAAGCGTTTTCGCCCGACAGCACCGCTGGCAAGGTCAGCGCCATGATGCGCAGGTCCAGCCAGGGCGACCAACTGTCGATGTATTCCAGATCACAGGCCAGGCGGCGGCGAATGTCCTGTGGGCGGGTGACCGCGCCGCGCAGGCCATGCACTTGGGCCAGCCCTGTCAGCCCCGGCTTGACCCGATGACGCGCGGCATATCCTGTCGCCACCGCGGCGAATTCCATGTCGCGATTGCGCGCGCCAACCGCATGCGGGCGCGGCCCGACCAAGGACATGTCGCCCGCCAGAACGTTGAAAAGCTGGGGTAATTCATCCAGCGAGCTGCGGCGCAGAAACCGCCCCACGCGGGTGACGCGGGTATCCCCTTCGGCCACCGGCACGACCGCGCCCTCGTCGCGCTGCGCGTGGTGCAGGCTGCGGAATTTCAGCGCCATGATCGACGCGCCTGCAAAACCCTCGCGTCGCTGGCGAAACAGGATCGGGCCGGGGCTTTCCAAGCGGATCGCGACCGCGATCAGCGCCATCAGTGGCAACGCGCACACCGTCAATACCGCTCCAAGGCACAGGTCAAAGCTGCGCTTGAAGAGCGCATCGCGCGCGCGCAGGGGCCGGTCGAACAGGTCCAGCAGCGCCAGATCGCCCAGCCAGCGATAGCTGCGCGGGTGCAGGCCCAGCTTGCTGTCATGCGGGGCCAGACGAATATCGACCGGCAACACCCAAAGCGGCGCAAGAATTTGAAAGATCCGATCCTCGGCGCGCGGGGGCATTGTCAGCACGATCAGGTCTACGGTTTGCGCGCGGACGAAGCCGGGCAAATCGGCCATGCGCCCCAAGCGCGGCACCCCCAGTTGCAGGGGCGGCGAGCGTGCGCCGTCCCGGTCGTCGAACAGTCCAAGACTGTGGATGCCCTGCCCTTTCAAGGCGGACAATCTTTCCAGCGTTGCCAGGGCTTCGACGCCACCACCAGCCACGATCACGCAAAGTGCGACACGCCCGCGTCGCAAAAGCACCGGGATCAGCAGGTGCAGGCCCAACCGCCAAAGCGCAGCCAATCCCGCCGCGGAGCCCGCCAGGACAAGCCCCGGCAGTGGCACCACCAACAGGCCCAACGCCCCCGAAACCGCCAACACCGCCCATAGCCACACGCCGCGCGGGCGGTCATAGCCGCCCAACGGGGCAGAGGCATCTGGCGATGACACGAGCATTCCCAACCAGAGCCCCGACAGCCCAAGTGCGAACGCGGGAAACGCGGCTGCAAAAGGCAGCACCGGAAGCCCCAGCCACAGCGCGGCCGCCACAAGGCCCGTCACGGCCACCGTCCATTCCCCCGCGCGCGCAAGCACAACCAGCCGTGCTGGCGTGATCCGCCGCCGCGCAATGCCGAGCGGCCGCGCGCCCATGCCGAGAATCGTCGCCGGTAATTGCTGCATTCGCACCCGCCAAAACCGTTCCGCCGCATCCTATGCCGACCCGGTTAAGCGCAAGTAAAGATGCGGACGGTCTGTAAGCCGGGTTTTGTCCGGGGGGCGCACCCCCCTGGATGACCATTCATCTGCCCCCGTACTTGCGCGCGGGGGTCAAGCTGCCAACCCGGACATCGGGCTGAAGCGGCCCTGCGGCGGTATCCCCGAAGGGACCGGACCCGCGTGACGTCCCTATTCGGCATTGCTCCCGGTGGGGCTTGCCATGCCGGTCCGGTTGCCCGTCCCGCGGTGGGCTCTTACCCCACCGTTTCACCCTTACCCGGCCGCGTCGGCCATGCCGAATCGGCAGGGCGGTCTGTTTTCTGTGGCGCTGTCCCTCGGGTTGCCCCGGCCGGGCGTTACCCGGCACCGTCGCTTCATGGAGCCCGGACTTTCCTCGAAGGTTTGCACCCCCGCGGTCATCCGACCATCCGCATCGCGGTTGCGCATAAGCTGCGCGCGCGCCACGGTCAATGGCCTACACCCCTTGTCGCGCTGCGTGCCCTGCACTAAGCAAGAGGCCAAGCAACAAAGGGGCGACCATGCGGATTCTGGTGACGAATGACGACGGGATCAATGCCCCCGGTCTGAAAGTTCTGGAGGAGATCGCAAATCGCCTTGCCGGGCCGGACGGCGAAGTCTGGGTCGTCGCGCCTGCATTCGAGCAATCGGGCGTCGGACATTGCATCAGCTACACCCACCCGATGTTGCTGAGCAAGCTGGGCCACAGACGCTATGCCGCCGAAGGCAGCCCCGCCGATTGCGTGCTCGCAGGCTTGTACGACGTGCTGCAAGGCGCGCGTCCCGACCTGGTGCTGTCGGGCGTGAACCGAGGCAACAATGCCGCCGAAAACGTGCTGTATTCCGGCACCATCGGTGGCGCGATGGAGGCGGCCTTGCAGGGCCTGCCCGCGATCGCGCTGTCGCAATTCATGGGCCCGGAAACCGAAGACCTGCCCACGCCTTTCGATGCCGCCATCGGCCATGGAGACGCGGTCGTGCGCGCGCTTTTGGACAAGGCACCGTGGGATCAGGACGATTACCGCCTGTTCTACAACGTCAATTTCCCGCCCATCGGGCGCGACGCGGTCAAGGGCACGAAGGTCGTGCGCCAAGGCTACCGCAAGGACACGTTTTTCGGGGTAGAGCCGCAGATGTCGCCATCCGGGCGGCGGTTCTTGTGGATCAAGGGCGGCCCGCAACATTTGCCAACCGCCCCCGGCACCGATGCGGCGGCAAATCTGGACGGCTCTATTTCAATCACGCCGATGCGGGCCGACCTGACCGCCGACGATGCCCTCGACACGGTTCGAAAGGCGCTTGAATGAATGACGCGCCCGATCAGGTGGAAGCCAGGATGCGCTTCATCTACACGTTGCGCTCGCGCGGGGTGACGGACGCGCGCGTGCTCACGGCGATGGAAAAGATCGATCGCTCGGCGTTTCTGACCGGCATTTTCAGCGACCGCGCCTACGAGGACACGCCGCTTCCCATTGCGTGCGGGCAGACGATCAGCCAACCCTCGGTCGTGGCCCTGATGACGGAAGCACTGGAGGTCGGCCCGCGTGACAAGGTGCTGGAGGTGGGCACCGGGTCTGGCTACCAGGCGGCGATCCTCAGCCAACTGGCGCGTCGGGTCTATACCGTCGAACGTCACCGTGCCTTGGCGCGCCAGGCGCAAACGGTTTTCGACACGCTGGGTTTGGTGAACATCACCGCCATCGTGGGGGACGGGTCTTACGGGTTGCCCGACCAGGCCCCGTTTGATCGCATTATCGTGACTGCGGCCGCAGAGGACCCGCCCGGCCCTCTCTTGGCGCAACTCAAGATTGGCGGTATCATGGTGGTTCCCGTCGGTCAGTCGGATACGGTTCAGAACCTGATCCGGGTGCGCCGAATGGAAACCGGGTTCGAGTATGAGGAATTGCGCGCAGTGCGGTTTGTGCCCTTGGTCGAAGGGCTGGGCTGACGCCCGCCACGCACAGAGCCGGAACGGCCGAGCGCCAGAGCAGAAGGTAACGGGGACATGCGATACACACGTCCGGTCTGGATACTGTCAGGGGCTGCCTTGCTGGGGCTGACCGCCTGCGGCGATTTCGATTTCGATTTGCGAAATGGCGCGAACGGCTTTTCGACAGCAGAGGCCGCGCGGCAAGCCAGCGCCGACCGGCCCCGGCCAGACGCGCGGGGCGTCATATCCTATCCCGACTACCAGGTGGCCGTCGCGCGTAACGGCGATACCGTGCAAAGCGTCGCGGAGCGGCTGGGGTCGAACCCGGCAGAACTGGCGCGCCACAACGCCCTGACCCCGGACACTTCCCTGCGCGCGGGCGAAGTTCTGGCCCTGCCGAACAAGATCGACGGCGGGACCGGC
>JAAAPG010000168.1 GCA_009908405.1 Alphaproteobacteria bacterium
GCCTTCGGCGGCGCCAAGGGGCGCTCGGATGTGCCGAAATTCGTGGATTGGTACATGAACGGCAAGGTCGAAATCGACCCGATGATCACCCACAAGCTGACTTTGGACCAGATCAACGAGGGGTTCGACCTGATGCACGACGGCAAATCCATCCGCGCGGTGGTCGAGTTTTGAGCCACGTCACGATCCGTCGCGCAGGCGCGGCGGATCATCCGGCGCTCTGGGCGATGCTGGAGCCCGTGTTCCGCGCGGGCGACACTTACGCGGTGGACCCGGCGATCACCTGTGACGATGCCTTGGCGTTTTGGTGCGGCGGGAACCACACGGCCTATATCGCGGAACGTGGCGGGTCGGCTCTGGGCAGCTATTACATCTGCCCCAACCAGCAGGGCGGCGGCGCGCATGTGGGCAATTGCGGCTTCGTGACCGCCCCCGACGCGCAAGGCAAAGGTGTGGCGCGCGCGATGCTGGAAGATGCACTGGACCGCGCTAGGGCCGAGGGCTACCGCGCGATGCAGTTCAATTTCGTGGTCGAAACCAACACGCGCGCGGTGGCGACATGGGTGCGCTACGGGTTCGACATCGTCGGTCGCCTGCCCGGCGCGTTCCTTCACCCGAAAAGGGGTTACGTCGACGCGCTGGTGATGTATCGGGGGCTATGAGGGGGGCGCTGCCCCCGTCGCGGCTGCGCCGCGACTCCCCCGGAGTATTTCGGGCAAGATGAAGGGATATCACATGGCACGCGCGGGCATACCACTTCTGGCGGTTCTGATCGACGCCGACAATTCGTCACCCAAATGGGCCGACGCGGTTTTCGAGGAAATCGCCGCCTTGGGCGAGGCCAGCGTGCGGCGCATTTACGGCGATTTCTCGCGCAGCCAGATGTCCGGCTGGCAGGACAAGCTGCCCAGCCTTGCGCTGGTGCCGCATCATCAGCCAGCGAACACGGTGGGCAAGAATTCCTCCGACATTGCGCTGGTGATCGACGCGATGGACCTGCTGCATTCAGGCCGGTTCGACGGGTTCGTGCTGGTCAGTTCCGACAGCGACTTCACGCGGCTGGCCTCGCGCATTCGCGAACAGGGGCTGGACGTGTACGGCATTGGCCAGCAAAAGACGCCCGAGGCGTTTCGCAAGGCCTGCAAGCGGTTCATTTTCGTCGAGAATATTCTGCCGGAGGCCGCGCCCGACACCGGTCGGCAAGGGGCCAAGGCTCAGCCCGCGCAGGCGGTGCCGCTGATAAAGGCCGCGATGCAGGCGATTGACAAGGACGAGGAATGGTTCTCTCTGGGGCCGTTGGGGCAGTTCATCGTGGCCGCGAACCCCGATTTCGACAGCCGCAACTATGGCTGCGCGAAATTGAGCGAACTGGTGCAGCGTGCCGGTGTGTTCGAGCTGCGCAAAACCACCGGCAACGCCATGCAAGTGCGGCTGAAACCCTAGACATGGGCGCGCGCGACCCTTATCTGCGTGCAATGGCCAAAATATCCGACCCGAATTACAAGATCATCGCCGAAAACCGGCGTGCGCGCTATGATTACGCGATCGAGAGCGATCTGGAATGCGGGATCATGCTGACCGGGTCCGAGGTGAAATCCCTGCGCACGGGCAAGGCGAATATTGCCGAAAGCTATGCCGCCGTGGAGGATGGCGAATTGTGGTTGATCAACAGCTATGTCGCGCCGTATTTGCAGGCCAAGACTTTTGGCCATGATGAGCGGCGGCGGCGCAAGCTTCTGGCCTCCAAGAAGGAACTGGCGCGGTTATGGGCGGCCACCGCCAAGGACGGCATGACGCTGGTGCCGCTGGTGATGTATTTCAACCATCGCGGGCTGGTGAAGCTGAAGATCGGCGTGGCAAAGGGCAAGAAGCTGGCCGACAAGCGCGCGACCGAGGCCAAGCGCGACTGGGACAAGCAGAAACGCCGCTTGTTGAAAGAACACGGCTAGGCCGTGCCCTGTCAGACAGGCTCTGCGGCCAGCGAGTTGGTTACACTCTTGGTGACGCGCACCCGCGCGATCTGGCCGATCCGGGCCGTGGCATCCGCCACGTGCACCGCGTGCAGATATTCGGATTTTCCGACCATCTGACCGGGCAGACGACCGGGCTTTTCCAACAGGACCGAAACGTCGCGCCCCACCATCGCGTCTTGCGTCGCGCGCTGTTGTTCGGTCAGCAGGGCTTGCAGGCGGTGCAGGCGGTCGCTGGCCACATCGTCGGGCACGGTCGCGCGCTCGGCGGCCGGGGTGCCGGGGCGCGCGGAATACTTGAAGCTGTAGGACTGTCCGTAATGCACCGCGCGGACCAGCGCCATCGTGTCGTCGAAATCCGCCTCGGTTTCGCCGGGGAAGCCGACGATGAAATCGCCCGACAGCAGCAGGTCGGGACGCGCGGCGCGCAGACGTTCGATGACGCGCAGGTAGCTTTCGGCGCTGTGCTTGCGGTTCATCGCTTTCAGAATGCGGTCGCTGCCCGATTGCACCGGCAGGTGCAGATAGGGCATGAGCTTGGGCTCATCCCCATGCGCGGCGATCAGGTCGTCCTCCATGTCATTGGGGTGAGAGGTGGTGAAGCGGATGCGCTCCAACCCGTCGACCTTCGCGAGCGCACGGATCAGCCGCGCCAGCGTCCAAGTGCCGTCCGCGCCCGCGCCGTGATAGGCATTCACGTTCTGGCCGAGCAGCGTGATCTCTCGCACGCCGCGTTCGACAAGGTCACGCGCTTCGGCCATGATGCGATCCACCGGGCGCGACACCTCGGCCCCGCGCGTGTAGGGCACGACGCAGAAGGCGCAGAATTTGTCACAGCCTTCCTGCACGGTCAGAAAGGCGGTCGGGCCACGCGCGGCGCGCGGGCCGCGCGGCAGGTGGTCAAACTTGTCTTCTTCGGGGAAATCGGTATCGACCGCGCGGTTGCCCGTGCGAACGGCGGCTTCCATCGCCGGCAGCCGATGATAGGTCTGCGGACCGACGACCAGGTCGACCAAGGGTTGGCGGCGCATGATCTCTTCGCCCTCGGCCTGCGCCACGCAGCCCGCGACGCCGATTTTCAGGTCGGGATTGGCGGCTTTCAGCGGTTTGAACCGGCCCAGTTCGGAATAAACCTTTTCAGCCGCCTTCTCGCGGATATGGCAGGTGTTCAACAGGATCATGTCGGCCTCTTCGGCGCGCTCGGTCGGCACATAGCCCGAGTTGCCCAAGGCGTCGGCCATGCGCTGGCTGTCATAGACATTCATCTGGCAGCCATAGGTCTTGATGAAGAGCTTCTTCGCCTCGGCCATACCCGGCCCCTTCCTGCTGTCGTGATCCGTGTGCGGTCACATAACCGCGCTTTGGGTCCGGGGCAAGCGAAGCGCGGCGCGCAGCGGCAGATGGTCGGACGCACGTCGCGCCAGCGGGCTGTCATGCGCGCGCAGGTCGTGCAGGTCCAGTTGCGGGCAAGCCATGATCCGGTCCAGCGGCAGCATGGGCCTTCGCGCGGGAAAGCTAGGGCGCGTCTGGGCCGACCGTTTGACTGCGCGCAATTCGCGGCGCAGCGGCATCAACCCGCAATCGGCACCCAGACGCCATTCGTTGAAATCGCCCATCACCAGCGTGGGCCGCCCATCGGGCGCACCGACATGGTCGGCCAGAAACCGCGCTTGCAGCAGCCGCGATTGGCGCATCAGGCCCAGATGCGCCGCGATCAGCCGCAAGGGTCGGCCGTGCAGCCGGATATCCGCCACGATCGCACCGCGCGGTTCAATCCCCGGCAGGGTCACGGCTTGGGCGCGGTCCACCACTGCCCCGCGCAACAGCAGCAGGTTGCCATGCCAGCCATGCGCAGCCTTGCCCAAGCGGTCGGTCAGGGGAACAGGTGTCAGCCCCGTGTCACGCGTCAGACGCTCAGGGTCCAACACACCCCGCCGGTCGCCGAACCGGCGATCCACCTCTTGCAATGCGACGATATCGGCATCCATCTCGGCAATCACTTGCACAACGCGGCCCGGATCGCGCCGCATATCGGTTCCGACCGCCTTGTGAATGTTGTAAGATCCGACGATGGTCATGTTTGCAGCCTTGGCACTCTCCTTTTTCGAAATTATCCGATGTTGCGCGCCTGTCCACAATAGCGCGGTCTCATGAACGAAGCGTTACCGAAAGACATGTTCAGAATGCAGGCGGAATCGTGCGACGCACTTGTGATCGGCGCAGGCCCTGCCGGGCTGATGGCCGCCGAGGTCATGGCCCGCGCAGGGCGCCGCGTGATCGTGGCCGAGGCCAAGCCCTCTCCCGCCCGCAAATTCCTGATGGCCGGGAAATCGGGGCTGAACCTGCTGAACGCGGCCCCCCTGCCCGACCAGATCGCCACTTATGCAGATGCCGCCGACTGGCTGGCCCCCATGCTGCGCGCCTTTGGCCCAGACCAGATCTACGGCTGGGCCGAAGGGCTGGGCCAGCCGCTGTTCACCGGCTCGTCGGGACGCGTTTTTCCGCGCGCGATGAAAGCCTCTCCGCTCCTGCGCGCATGGCTGGCGCGGCTTGACAGCCTTGGCGTGAGCTTGCGGCGCGGCTGGCGCTGGACGGGCGGCGCCTTCGATTTCGCCACACCCGATGGACCCAGGCGGCTTGCGCCCCACACCACTGTTCTGGCCCTGGGCGGCGCAAGCTGGCCCCGGCTTGGGTCGGATGGCGGCTGGCGCGACCAGCTGACAGCGCGCGGTATCACCTGCACGCCGTTCCAGCCCGCCAACATGGGTTTCGCCGTCGCGTGGTCCGAGCATATGCGCCCCCATTTCGGCCAGCCCATAAAGGGCGCCCGCCTGTCCGCGGGTCCGCACAGCCAGCGCGCCGAATTCGTGCTTTCCGCGCGCGGGGTCGAAGGCGGCGGCATTTATGCGCTCTCGCGCCCCCTGCGCGAGGGGGCCATGCTCACGCTCGACCTCTTCCCCGATCTTGACGCCACGCTCGATGCCCGCCTTGCCCGCCGCCCCGCCAAGGAATCCCGCTCCAACCGCCTGCGCAAGGCGCTTGGACTGACCGGCGCGCGTCAGGCGCTGGTCAATGAACTGGCACGCCACCCCGATGGCCCCACGCTCAAGGCGCTGTCCCTGCCCTTGGGCGCGCCCCATCCGATCGCAGAGGCGATCTCGACCGCGGGCGGAATCGCACGCGCCGAAATCGACCACGGCTTGATGCTGCACCAATGGCCCGGCACATTCGCCGCGGGCGAGATGCTCGACTGGGACGCCCCGACCGGCGGCTACCTTCTGACCGCCTGCCTTGCCACCGGGCATTGGGCGGGCCGTCACGCGGCAGGCCGGTAGTACGTCATCGAGCCATCACACTTTGAAGAAACCGCGCGGCGGGGGCAACGCCCCCATGGGGAGCGGATGTCACGCAACCATATCTTCTGCCGTGGACAGATCGACACTGACCAACTGGCTGACCCCGCGCTCGCCCATCGTGACCCCGAAAAGCCGGTCCGTCCGCGCCATGGTCACCGCGTTGTGCGTGATGATCAGGTAACGCGTATCCGCCCGGCGGGTCATTTCGTCCAGCAGGTCGCAAAAGCGCGCGACATTGGCATCGTCCAGCGGCGCGTCCACCTCGTCGAGCACGCAGATCGGGGCGGGATTGGCCAGAAACACCGCGAAAATCAGCGCCAACGCCGTCAGCGTCTGTTCGCCCCCCGACAACAGCGACAGGGTCGACAGCTTCTTGCCCGGCGGCTGACACATGATTTCCAGCCCGGCTTCCAACGGGTCATCGGATTCGACCAGAACCAGACGCGCTTCGCCGCCGGTGAACAAATGCTGAAACAGGTTGCCGAAATTGGCGTTCACCTTGTCGAACGCTTCCAGCAAACGCTCGCGTCCCTCGCGGTTCAGAGCGGCAATGCCCGCGCGCAGCTTGGCGATGGCGGCGTCCAGGTCGGCCATTTCCTGCACCAGTGTATCGTGTTCGGTCTGCACCTCGCGCGCATCCTCTTCGGCGCGCAGGTTGACCGCACCCAGCGCGTCACGGGCGCGTTTCAGGCGGGCAAGCGTGTCTTCAAGACCCGCAAGATCGGGCAGGCTGTCGGGGTCGATGGCCAGATCCGCAAGCAGAGCCTGCGGCGTCATGTCCAGCTCATCGGCGATGCGGGTCGTCGCGGCATTGGCCACATCTTGCGCGGCGTCCAGTTGCGCCTCGGCGCGGGCGCGGGCTTCGGCGGCCTCGGCGCGGGCGCGTTCGGAGGCGCGCTCCGTGTCAGACGCGGCGCGGGCCGCGGCCTCACCGGATTTCAGCGCATCTTCGGCAGCCGTGGCGCGCGCTTCGGCGCGGCTGATCTCGTGCGACAGGGCCGCGGCCTTCTCCGCCAGTTGCGCGGGCGCGTCTTGCGCGGCTTTCAGACGTCTCTCGGCGTCTTCGCGCCGGGCGGTCAAATCCGCCACGCGGGCAGAGGCCGACCCCAGACGATCGCGCCACCCGGCAAGCGATTTCGCGATCTCTTGTGCACGGGCCGCGCGCGCGCGACATTCCTGCCGCAGCCCATCGGCCTGCGCCCGCGCCTGCATTGTCGCGCTGCGCGCCTGCGCAACGCGGTCTGCCAGCGCCGCTACCCCGGCGCGCGTGTCCGCCAGATCGGGCAAGGCGTCTTGTGCCGCCTGCAGGTCCGCGACGCGCGCTGTCAGGTCTGCCAACTCGGCGCCAAGCCGGTCGGCTTGCGCTTGCGCGTTGTCGCGGCGCGACAGCGCCATGTCCCGCGCCGCGTCCGCGCGCGACCGGGCACGGGCGGCATCTGACCACCGCGTTTCGGCAGATTTGCGCGCAGCACGCGCCTGCCGTTCGGCATCTGCCAAGGCCTCAAGCCGGGTTTTGCGGGTGGCATGGGTCTGACGCAGGTCCGTCAAACGCGCCTCTGCCTGTGCAAGTTCCTCGCGCAGCGCCGACAACTGGTTGCGCTGTTGCAGCCGCAGCGCAGTGCTG
>JAAAPG010000135.1 GCA_009908405.1 Alphaproteobacteria bacterium
ACCTTATGACCTTTCCATCCCTGAAAACCATGACCATCGCTGCCACGATGGCGCTGGGCGCGGTGTTGTCATCCGCCGCGCAGGCCCAGGAAAGCGTTCTGGACACCATCCAGGAACGCGGTACGCTGACCGTGGGCATGTCCACCTTCGTGCCCTGGGCCATGCGCAGCACCGAAGGCGAGCTGATCGGCTTTGAAATTGATGTGGCCACCAAGCTGGCCGAAGACATGGGTGTCGAGATCGAATTCGTGCCCACCGCGTGGTCGGGCATCATTCCCGCACTTCTGGCGGGCAAGTTCGACGTTATCATCGGCGGCATGTCGATCACGCCGCAGCGCAACCTGACCGTGAACTTCACCGCGCCCTATGCCAATTCCGGCAACCAACTGGCCGCGAATGTCGAGCTGACCGCCGATTTCACCGACATGTCGGATTTCGACGATACATCGGTCAACCTTGTGTGCCGCCGGGGCGTGGTGGGCTGCGATGTGCTGTCCGAGAACTTCCCGCGCGCCAATATCCTGCAATTCGACGACAACGCCCAAGCCCTGCAAGAGGTGCTGAACGGCAACGCCCATGCCATCATCGCCAGCGCGCCCGAACCCGCTTTCTGGGTCGAGGATAACGCTGGCACCATTGAGTTGGCCTTCGGTGGCGAATACTTGGCCCGTGGCAACGAGGCGTTTGCCCTGCGCAAGGGCGACCCGGATGCGTTGAACTTCTTTTCCAACTGGATCCTGGTGAACCAGGAAAACGGCTGGCTGGAAGAGCGGCATGATTACTGGTTCTCTGGCCGCAAGGCGTGGATGGACGTGGTCGCCGCCGAGTAACCCACCGTGACCCGCCGCGCCCCACCCCCGTTGCCGCGCCGTCGCCTGACGGTGCTGGACATGGCCCTGTTCGGCCTTGTCGCGGCGGCCGTGGTGTTCGTGGCGTGGCGGGTCAATTCCGTGCTGGTTTACAACTGGGACTGGTCGCGCGTGCTGGGCTTTGTCGCGCGCGTGGACGATGACACCGGCCAATGGGTCAGCAACCTGTTGCTGCAAGGGCTGTTCACCACCATCCGGCTGGCCTTCTGGGGCACCATTCTGGCGGCGATCATCGGGCTGGTCATGGGCTATTGGCGCACCTGCGACACGCTGGCGCTGCGCATCATAAGCCGCGCCTATGTGGAACTGATCCGCAATATCCCGCCCTTGGTGTTCATCTTCATCTTCTACTTCTTCATTTCCAGCCAGCTTTTCCCGGCGCTGGGTCTGGATAGCATAGACCGCGACAGCCCTTGGGTGGACAACGTTTTTTTCCGGTTTGCTTTCGGCGAACCGGCGCTGTTCACCAATTTCCTGTCCGGGCTGATCTGCCTCGCGCTGTTCGAGGCTGCTTATATCACCGAGATCGTGCGCGCGGGCATCCAGTCCATCGACCGGGGCCAATGGGAAGCGGGGCGCGCGATTGGCCTGTCGCGCGGCAACCTGCTGCGCGATATCATCTTTCCGCAGGCCGTTCGCAAAATCCTGCCGCCGCTGGCGGGGCAGTTCATCACGCTCATCAAGGACAGCGCGATCATTTCGCTGATCTCGGTGCAGGAACTGACCTTTCTGGCCACCGAGGTCGCCGCCACAACCGGCAAGACGTTCGAGACATGGATCTTGGTCGCCGGCATGTATTTCGCGATCTGTTACCTGTTTGCCTTTGTCTTTGCCCGGCTGGAACGCCGCGCAGGCCGCGCCCGCCGTTAGGAGCCTTGCCCATGACCCCCTCTCCGCTGGTCGAGATTTCCGGCCTGTGCAAATGGTATGACGATTTCTCGGCGTTGCACGACATAAACCTGCGCGTGGCAGAGGGCGAAAAGGTCGTCATCTGCGGCCCGTCCGGGTCGGGCAAATCCACGCTCATTCGCTGCATCAACCAGTTGGAAGCGCACCAGCTTGGCACCATCCGCGTGGCAGGCCAAGAGGTGCGGCCGGGCATGAAAGGGATCGAAGCCATCCGCCGCGAGGTCGGCATGGTGTTCCAGGGCTTCAACCTGTTCCCGCACAAGACGGTTCTGGACAACCTGACGCTTGGCCCGATCCGCAACCGGGGCATGGACCGTAGCGCGGCGCGCAAACTGGCGATGGACTACCTCGCCAAGGTGCGTATTGCCGAACAGGCCGACAAGTACCCGCCGCAGCTTTCGGGCGGGCAACAACAGCGCGTCGCGATCGCGCGCGCCCTGTGCATGCAGCCCCGGATGATGCTGTTCGATGAGCCGACCTCGGCGCTCGACCCGGAGATGATCGCCGGGGTTCTGGACGTGATGGAAGGGTTGGCCCGCGACGGCATGACCATGATCGTCGTCACCCATGAAATGGGCTTTGCCCGCCGCGTCGCCGACCGTGTGGTGTTCATGGATGAGGGTGAGATCGTCGAAACCGCCCCGCCCGAGCAATTTTTCAACGCCCCGCGCACAGATCGGGCAAAGCTGTTCCTGGGGCAGCTTCTGGCGCATTGATGACGGGCTTGTCTTTCGGGGCGAAAGCCGCATGCTGGGCGCCACCACCCGGATCGGAGGTTGCGCATATGACCGAATTTTCCTTTGCCACCGCGACAGAGATCAGGTTCGGCCGGGGCGCGGCCCCGCGCGCCGTTCCGGACCTCGCGGGCCTTGCTGACCGCGTTCTGCTGGTGCATGGCGCAAATGCCGCGCGGTCCGCGTGGTTGCGCGACGGGCTGATCGACCAGGGGTGCAAGGTGACGGGGTTTGCCGTATGTGGCGAACCTGATCTGCCAATGATCGAGGCGGCACTGGCCCAGGCCCGCGTTCAGGGGGCCCAGGCCGTGATCGCGCTGGGCGGCGGGGCCGTGATCGATGCGGGCAAGGCGCTGGCGGCGCTTGTTCCCGCAACCCGCCCGGTGCTGGACCACCTCGAAGTGGTGGGGCAGGGCCTGCCGCTGAAGGCAAGCCCGCTGCCTTTCGCCGCTTTGCCCACCACCGCCGGCACCGGGGCAGAGGTCACGCGCAACGCGGTCATCGCGGTCCCCGAGGCGCGCCGCAAGGTCAGCCTGCGCGATGCGCGCATGGTGCCGCGCATGGCGGTCGTCGATCCGGCCCTGACCGATGGGTGCCCGCGCGGTGTGACGCTGGCCTCGGGGCTGGATGCCATAACGCAGGTGATAGAGCCCTATATCAGCACCCGCGCCAACCCGTTGACCGACGCGCTGACCCTGCCGCGCATTGCCCCGGCCTTGCGGGCGCTCGATCGCCTGATGCAGGCCGAGGATGCCGCCGCGCGCGATGAAATGGCCCTGACCAGCCTGTGCGGCGGTCTGGCGCTGGCCAATGCCGGGCTGGGCGTGGTGCACGGGCTGGCCGGGCCGCTTGGCGGGCTGTCCAATGCGGCGCATGGCGCGCTGTGCGGCGTGATGCTGCCGCATGGCCTGGCGGCGAATGCGGCCGTCGCCTCTGGCGCGGCGCATGACCGGATTGCGCGCGTGCAGGCGGAACTTGGCGACGCTTTGGGCGTCGCGGCCCCCGAAGCCGTGCCCGCCTTGGCAGGCTGGGCCGCGCGCGCCGGTTTGCCGGGGCTGGATGCGCTGGGCGTGCATGCCGAGCACCGTGCCGAGGCCGCGCGCATGGCGGCCAGCTCATCGTCGATGAAAGCCAACCCGGTCGCACTTGACGAAGCCACGCTTGCGCGGATCATGGAGGCCGCGCGCTGATGGTTTGAAACCCGCGTCCGCCGCGATATACCCATTCCAGACCGCAACCGCAGGAGCGCCCATGCCGAACCCCACCGCTGCCATGCTTGTGATTGGCGATGAAATCCTGTCCGGGCGCACCCGCGATGCCAATATGCACTATCTGGCGGGAGAGTTGGCGCGCGTGGGCATCGACCTGGAAGAGGTGCGCATCGTGTCCGACAAGGCGCCGCGCATCGTGGCGGCGCTGAACGCGCTGCGCGCCGAATATGACCAGGTCTTCACCTCTGGCGGGATCGGTCCCACGCATGACGACATCACCGCCGATGCCGTGGGCGACGCGTTCGGCGTCGGGGTCGATGTACGCGACGATGCCCGCGCGATCCTGGCGGCGCATTACCAGCGCACCGGGCTGGAACTGAACGCCGCCCGGCTGCGCATGGCGCGCATCCCGGACGGGGCGGCGCTGATCGACAACCCGGTCTCGTCCGCGCCCGGTTTCAGCTTGGGCAACGTGCATGTCATGGCCGGGGTGCCCGCGGTGTTCCAGGCCATGGTCGCGTCCGTCTTGCCGCGGCTGCAAGGCGGCGCGGCGCTTTACAGCCAGACGCTGTGCATTCCGCGCGGTGAGGGCGAGATTGCCGCCGCCTTGTCCGACTTGGCCCAAGCCCACCCGGACGTGTCCATCGGCAGCTATCCGTTTCAGCGCGACGGGGCGTTCGCGGTGAATGTGGTGGTGCGCGGGGCGGATAAATCGGCGGTCGATGCCGTGATGGTCGCGCTTGCGGCCCGCTTCCCGGATGAAGCGGCATGATCGGGCCGGATGTCGGCATGGCCGCGCTGGCCGCGACATGGCCCGCGGCGCAGGTCTGGCAGCAAGACGGTTGGACGCTGCGCGACGGCGCCTGCGGCGGCAAGCGAGTCTCGGCCGCAACTGCCGGTGACACGGCGCGCGCAAAGGATCTTGCCGGGCTGATGCCAGATAACCCCCTGGCCCTGCTGCGCCCGGATCAGGACGTGCTGGATGCCGATCTGGCAGCCCTTGGCTATGGCATGGTTGACCCGACGCTGGTCTATGCCGCGCCGGTCTCCGACTTGGCGCGAAAGCCCCCGCATGTCAGCCTGTTCGACATCTGGCCGCCCTTGGCGATCATGCGCGAGATTTGGGCGGATGGCGGCATCGGCCCCGCGCGTCTGGCCGTGATGGAGCGCGCGACCGGCCCCAAGACCGGGCTGATCGCGCGCTTGTCGGACCGCGCTGTTGGCTGCGGGTTCTGCGCCATTCACGACCGCACTGCCATGCTCCACGCGGTCGAGATTGTCCCCGAGTACCGCCGCCAAGGGGCCGCGCGCACCATGCTGCACGGGGCCGCGCATTGGGCGCAGGGGCAGGGCGCCGATTGGCTGGCGCTGGCAGTGACAGAGGCGAACGCCCCGGCCCGCGCATTGTATGAGCGCGCCGGGATGCGGCAGGTCACGACGTATCATTACCGGCGCCTGCCCGGCTGATGGAAGCAGCGTGACCCGGCCAGACCCTGATAAACGCCCGAAGGTCGCGCGCCCGCGCGGCGGATTGCTGCATATTGTCGATGCGGCGGGGTATTCCGTGGCCGGTCTGCGCCGTTTGTGGGCAGAGACCGCCGCGCGGCTGGAATTTGGCGGCGCGGTTCTGGTGGCGGCCTTGTTCGCCCTGCGCGGGGCAGAGCCGTGGCACTGGCTGGTGGCGCTGTTCCTGTTCGCGCTTGTGCTGGCCATGGAAGCGATCAACACCGCGCTGGAGGATCTGGCCGACCACCTGTCGCCCGACTGGTCGCGGATGGCCAAGAATGTCAAAGATCTTGGGTCGCTTGCGGTGGGGCTGATGCTGCTGGCGACCAGTGGCTTTGTCGCCGCGGTCTTGCTGGCATGGGTCTGATACCAATTCCCATAGCCGCGCCCTTCCGTTAACCTGCCGAAAAATTGGCATGGAGCAGGGAATGCAGTTTCTGAAAACACTCGCGCTGGCGGCAACGCTGGTCAGCACGCAGGCGCAGGCGCAGGCGTGTGGCGGCGATTTCGGCAGCTTCATCGGCGGGCTGAAAACCGAAGCGGTCAGCATGGGCTATGACCGCGCCTTGGTGGACGGGTTTTTCGCCAATGTGCGCCGCGACCAGGCGGTCATCAATGCCGACCGGCGGCAGGGTATTTTCCAGCGCCCGTTCCTGGATTTCTCGCGCGCGCTGATTTCGCGGAATCGTCTGAACAACGGGGCGCGCAATTACGAGCGCTACCGCGGCGTGTTCGATGCGGCGCAGCGCCAGTTCGGGGTGAACCCCGGCATCCTGCTGGCCTTCTGGGCGTTCGAGACGGATTTCGGCGCGGTGCAGGGCGATTTCAACACGGTCAATGCCTTGGTCACGCTGGCGCATGATTGCCGCCGCCCCGAATTGTTCCGCCCGCAGGTGTTCGCCGCGTTGGAAATGCACCGCCGGGGCGATCTGGACCCGCGCACGATGACCGGCGCCTGGGCCGGTGAAATCGGCATGGTGCAGAAACTGCCCTCGGACATCATCAACCACGCGGTCGATGGCGATGGCGACGGGCAGATCACGCTGAAATCGTCCGAGGCGGACGCAATCATGTCAGGCGCGTCGATGCTGCGCGCAAAGGGTTGGCGCGCGAATGAACCCTGGATGCACGAGGTCGCGCTGCCGCAAGGCATGGACCTGACGCAAACCGGGCTGCGCACCCGGATGCGCGTGTCGGACTGGCAGCGCATGGGCATAAACCCGACGCATGGCAGCCTGCCCTCGGGCAATCTGCAAGCGTCGATCATTGTGCCGCAGGGGCATCGCGGCCCGGCCTTCATGGTGTTCGACAATTTCGTGACGCTGTTCGAGTGGAACCAGAGCTTCATCTACGTCACCACCGCGGCCTATTTCGCCACGCGGTTGACGGGCGCGCCGATATACCAGGCCGGAAACCCTGAAACCGGGCTGAACCAGGACCAGATGCGCGATTTGCAGCAGCGTTTGGCCGCGCGCGGGTTCGATGTCGGCGCGGTGGACGGCATTCTGGGCGCGAACACCCGCGCCGCCGTGCAGGACGTGCAGGCGCAGCTTGGCCTGCCCGCCGATGGCTGGCCCACCCCGGCGCTGTTGCGCGCGCTTTAATCCTTCGGGTGCAGCCAATAGCTGTGGTCGCCCCGGCGCAGCGTGGCGTCGGGCGCGTTCTGGTCGCTGCCGAAGCGGGGCACTTGTTGCAAAACGCGTTTCAGGCGGCGCAGGGCCAGCGGCTTGGTCATGACCAGAACGCCCGCGTCTTCGGCCTGTTCGGCAAGGGCAGGGCCGTGATCCGCCGTAACCAGGATTGCCGGTATCTGGCCGTGCGCGGCGCGTAAAGCGGCAATCGCGTCCAGCCCCGTGGCGCCGTCGTCCAGTTGATGATCGGCAAGGATGACATCGGGGGCAAGCCCAAGCTCTGCGATCTGCACCTTGGCATCGGCGGAGGACGCGGCTTCGATCGGGCTGGCCCCCCAGTCCTCCAGCAATTCGGTCAGGGCGCGGCGACTGGTCGTGTCATTCTCGATCACCAGCACCAACCTGTCCGACAGCAGGCCCGGCGGCTGCTCTCCGGGGTCCGCGGCCGTGTCGGGTTGCAAGAGTGCCTTGGGGGCCGTGACGGAAAACATCGTGCCTTGGCCAAGGCCGGATTTTAGCGACACCGGGTGGTCCAGCAAGGCACAGGCCTGCTCGACAATCGCCAGTCCCAGACCCATCCCGCTTTCGCCGGCGGGGTTGAGCCGGGTGAATTCCTCGAAAATCTCGGCCTGTTTGTCGGGCGGAATGCCCGGCCCGCTATCCCACACCTGAAGCTGAACCTGCGCCCCGCGCCGCCGTGCCCCCAGGACCACGCGCCCGGTTTCGGTGTAGCGCAGCGCGTTCGACACAAGGTTCTGCAAGATGCGCTTCAGGTAGACCGGGTCGCTTTGCACGCAAAGCCGGGTCGGCATGACCACAAGCGTTAGCCCGCGTCGGTCGGCCATGGGCTGGAATTCGTTGCGCAGCCGCGCGAAAAGCGGGGCAAGCGGTACGGTATCAATCCGCGCCCGCGCCGCCCCGA
This sequence comes from Alphaproteobacteria bacterium, assembly GCA_009908405.1. Taxonomy (GTDB): domain Bacteria; phylum Pseudomonadota; class Alphaproteobacteria; order Rhodobacterales; family Rhodobacteraceae; genus Roseinatronobacter. The sequence continues at coordinate 7,783 of JAAAPG010000135.1, forward strand.
TGTCGAATTTCGACAGGTCCAGCAAGGCCGCCAATATGTCCTCGACGCTGGTGAAGGCGCTTTGCACCCGCTCGATCAACCGGGCTTGGGCGGGCGTGTTGTCCGATGCCGCAAGCGAGGCAAGAAACAGCTTGGCCGCGTTCAGCGGTTGCAGCAGGTCATGACTGGCGCTGGCCACGAAGCGCGACTTCGACGCATTCGCGCGTTCGGCCGCGTCGCGCGCGGCGACCAGTTCGCCCGTGCGGTCCTGCACCCTTGCTTCCAGCGTTTCGTTCATGCGGTGCATTTCGGCAATCGCGCGGCGCTCGGTCGTCAGATCGGTGAAAGAGATCACGAAGCCGCGGTCTGGCATGGCTTGCGCCGACAGGCGCAGTTCCGTGCCGTCCTCTTGCACGATGTCCAGGGCCAGCGGGGCGCGGAAGGCCGGGCCTTGGACCCAATCGGTCAGCACGTGCCGGATATTGCCGCGCCCCAGAAGGTTGCGTCGGATAAGGTCGTTCAGGATCTGGCTGAAGAGCGTGCCGCTGGTCAGAAGCGCATTGGGCGGCGCGAAAATCTCGCGCAGGCGGCGGTTCCAGCCGGCCAGCCGGGCCTTGGCATCGAAGATCAGCACCGCCTGGTCGATATGGTCCAGCGTCGCGCGCACCATTTGCGCCTGTTCGTCCAGCAGCTTCTCGCGTTCCAGACGTTCGGTGCGGACCATCGTGGTGACATCGGTCTGGATGACCGCCGTGCCGCCCGAATTCATCCGCTGTTCGCTGACCTGCAACCAATGGTCGCCGACCAGGGGCACGGTGAAATTGACATTGCGGCGCATGTGGCTTTGCAGGCGCTGTGCGATCCAGTCGCGGCGTTCCTGTGCGCCGGGCAGGTCGATGGCATCGCTGTCCGACACCATGTTCACGTAGTCCTGAAAGGCCAGCCCCGTGCCAAGCTGATCGCGGATATCGGGCAGGGCCGCGCAGAACTGGCTGTTCCACAGGGTCAGCCGGTCGCGCGCGTCGAACATGGCAAAGCCTTCGCCCATGGCTTCCAGCGCATCGACAAGCGTGTTGCGCGCGCCTGTCGCGTCGCGCTCGGCCTGTGACAGGCGGGCATTGGCCACCCGCAGCTTGTCCAGGGTTTCCGCCAGATCGCGGGTGCGGGCGCGGACCTGCTGTTCCAGCGCGACCATGTGGGTCAGTTGCCCGGCTGGACGACTGGGCATCTGCCCATGTTCGGCGCGGTCCATGAGCGCTGCCAGGATCGCGCGCAACCGGGCGTTCTGCTCGGCCAGCGGCAAGCCGGGGTCGATCATGTCCGACACCATCAGCCGACCCCGTAGGCGGCCAGATCGTCACCGGACTCGGGCGGGTAGAACGCCAGCCCGGTGAATGTCTGGTTGACATGAAGCATGTTGAACTGCTCGCCATAGGTGTTGAAGCCGGTCACGCCATGCCGGTCCAGAACCCGCGACACGGCGCGCGCGGTCTGGGTGTTCTCGGCCTCCAGCCGTCGCAGGATGCAGTCGCACGCCAGGATGTCGGGGGTCACGCCGCCCGCGCTCAACCCCGCAAGCGACTGGTCAAGATGCGCGACGATATCGCTGCCTTGTGCCAGCCGCAGCACCAAGCCGCGCTCGATGGCGGAAAAGAAGCGCAGGGTGCCGTCCGGTTCCACGCGCTGAATGGCCAGAACGTGATGCGCCGCGCCCAGTTTCGACACCACGGGGTTCGCGGCAAAGGTGAAGGGCGATAATTGTGCCGGGTCCTTGCCCAGAATGCGGGCGTATTCCGGCCCGGCGGTCATCCCGTTAATTTCCAGCACAAGACGCTGCGCCGGATCGGCATCGGTGACGACCATGCGCTGCTCGGTCGGTTCCAGGTGGTCGAAACGGAACGCCGTCACGGTGCAGGGCGTGCGCAGGACCGCCAACACGGCGGCGTCTGACCGAAAGCGCCGCTCGACCAGCACATGGGTTGTTCCAAAGTTCAGCCCATCGCCCGCCGATCCCCCCACAAGGGGGCTTTGACCCAGCGCCTCTGACAAGGCCCAGACGAGCTGGTCTTCCATCAGCGACAGCCCGTCTGACAACAGGAACGCGACCTCGTTCGCCCAATCGGCGGTGGAAAAGGTCAAGCCGGCGCGCAGTTCGAACGCCATGGCGCGGGCGCGTTCCGTATCGAACGCGCGCAGCGGCGTGACCGCGCCCAGCGCCACCTGGAACAACGCGCGCGGCAGACCAAGCGCGGTAATGCTGTGATCCAGGTACCCGCCCTTGCCGATTTCACCCGCCGTCGTGCAGCCCATGACCTGCACCTCGGCGGGCAGGGCCGCGAGTGCGGCTTCGATGCGCGACAGATCGTGCCCTTCGCCGACGAACAGCACCACCAGCGCCAGGTCAGCGGGCGCAAGGTCGGTCAGCACGGCGGAGATCGCCGCGTCGGTCTCGGCGTGGGTCGATTGCGCCCGCCGCATGATGCCTTGCCCCGTCATTCGCGCCGCCCCTCCCTGCTTTGCGGTCTGCAAGCCTAAGGCAAGGATTCACCAAGGCAAGCCTGCTGTCATCGCCGCAGGATTTCGGCAAAACTGGCAGAGTTGGCGATCCGGACCGCCTGTGTCCGGCTTTGTGCGCCCAGCTTGCGCAGGATCGCGGTGACATGCGCTTTGACGGTGGTTTCTGTGATCGACAATTCGTAGGCGATCTGCTTGTTCAGGTAGCCTTCGCAGACAAGGGACAGGATGCGCGCCTGTTGCGGGGTCAGGTCGGACAGCCGGTCGATAACGCTGCGTTCCGTGTTGTCCGGCGCGGTTTCGCTGGGGGCGGTGTAGCCGTCCGGCGTGTAATGCCCGCCCCGCAATGCCACGCCGATCGCGGCGACGAAATCTTCCCGCGGGGCATGTTTGGGCACGAACCCTGCCGCGCCCGCGTGCATCACGGCCGCAATGATCCGGTCGTCCGACATGGAAGAGACCACGACGACCGGCACGCCCGGCGCCATGTTGCGCAAACGCGTCAACCCGTCAAGCCCGGCGACATCGGGCAGGTTCAGGTCCAGCACGATGGCATCGACCATGGGACCGGCGCGCAACGCGGCCAATCCGCCATCCAGCGTCGCGGCCGTGCTGACATCCGGCAGGCCCGGCGTTTCCGACAGGGTCATCTGAAGCGCTTCGCAAAACAGCGGATGATCGTCTATCACAAGGATCATCCCGCTCCCCTGTTGCGCTGCATGTCCAACCGTAATCATATCGGTGCGCATTTGTTCACCGCTGCTTTGACCTGCATAGATCTTACGCGATTTTTCAGCGCGGCGCGCCCCCTTCTATCGTCTTAGACCAGGGTGCCGTGTTCCGGGGTGTTGCTTTCCGACAGCGAGAGATGCGGGCTGTTGGCGGCGGGATGCATGACCAGTTGACCCTGCAGGACCAGCCGGTATGTTGGGACCCGAACCGTGATGCCGTCCATGATCGTGGGGAAGGAATGGACACCGCGTCGCTGCCCTTTTCAATGCCAGCACGGCAGGATCAAGATGACCGAAATCTCGCGCCGAGTGTTCTTGGCCAGCAGCACGGCGACCGTGCTGTCCGCATGTTCTGTCGCCCGCGATGCTCCTCAGAAACGCGAAGTGATCGCCGGTGCCGATACGGATGATGCGAAAAACAAGGCGGACTTCAGTCTGATAGAGGTGACATCGGACAGCCTGGCCAGCTTTGCCAAATGGCCCGTGACCGATCCGCGCCCGGCACAGCGCTGGCCCGGTCGTGGCGGCGGGCTGACGGGACAGCGCATCGCGCCGGGTGACACGTTGTCCCTGCGCGTCTGGACGACCGAAGAGGCGTCGCTTCTGACCCGAACAGGCGAACGGTATGCCGATATTCCCAACCTCAGCGTGTCGCAATCGGGGCATATCACCTTGCCCTATGCGGGTGAGATTCATGTCGCCGGGTTGCGCGTCGACAGCGCGCGCGTGCGTGTCGAAGAGCGTATGAGCGATATCATCCCCTCGGCGCAGGTTCAGCTTGATGCGGCCATCGGGCGGCGCAATTCCGTTGACATGGTGGATGGGGTGCGCGCGCCGGGAACCTTCCCGATGGAAGAACGCAACCTGACGCTTCTGAACCTTGTCAGCGCGGCGGGCGGGCTGGAAGGGTCTCCCGCGAACCCGCAGGTCATGATTACGCGCGGCAGCACGGTGTACCGTATGCCCTACGAGGCGGTGCTGCAATCGCCTGCGCTGGATGTCGCCCTGACGGGCGGAGATCGTGTCGTCATCATGGATGATGAACGCACTTTCACGGCACTTGGCGCGGCCGGGAGCCAAAAGGTCATTGCTTTCGACGCCGAAGAGCTGAGCGCGCTCCGGGCCGTGTCGCTGATCGGGGGCATCGCCGACAACCGGGCGGACCCACGGGGATTGCTGATCCTGCGTCGCTATCCCGAAAGCGCTGTCGGACAACCGGGCGGACCGAAAAAGGCGAAGGTCGTCTTCAGCCTGGACCTGACGCGGGCTGACAGTCTGTTTGCCGCCGACCAGTTCCTGTTACAGGATGGCGATGTCGTGCTGGCAACCCAGGCCAACAGCCCGACGATCCAGCGTATCCTTGGCCTGTTCGGCAGTCTGCTTGGAGCCGGGCGCGTCGCGTCGAACCTGTAATCAGGTCGATGAGGGCGGGTTCGGCGGGGTGAACCCCGCGTCCGCCATCAACTGGTTCGATCGGGTTTCCACGGTGTGTTCCAGTGTCGTCAGAAATTCCCTTGGGTCAATGCGCGCCGGTATGGCGGGCAGAAACTCGACGACGGCCACGCCCGGTTTGCGCAACAGGCTGCGCTTTGGCCAGAAAAGACCGACATTGGTGGCCACCGGCACGCAGGGTTGTTCCATCTGACTATACAGTACGGCGGATCCGACCTTGTAGGGCTTGCTGTCGCCCGGCGCCACGCGCGTGCCCTGCGGGTAGATAATGATCTGGCCTGCAATCTCGCGGCCCTGTTCCACGCGGGCCAGCATGTCGCGCACGGCGGCCCCGCCTTTGCCACGGTCCACCGGCACACATCCCAAGCGCTTGGCATACCACCCCAGAAAGGGCGCATGGAGCAGTTGCTTCTTCATGATGAAGCGCGGGTTCGGCAATGCCCCGAAAATCAGGATGATGTCGAAAAAGCTCTGGTGTTTGGCAGCGACGAGCGCGGGATAATGTGGAATGTCGCCGCGAATGTCGACCCGCAGGCCGACGACCCACGCCGCGGTCCAGCGCACATAGCGACAATAACTGTGACAGGCCTTCAAGGCCATGTCGCGGCGAAACATGGCAAAGGGGGCAAAGGCCAGCGCCATCACCGCCATCGCGATATACATCTGCACGATGAACACGAAAGATCGGATATATTGGATTGCAAGACGCATCACGTCACTCCGCGCAAGACCTTGAGAGCGGTTGCCGCCGCAGCCAGCAGGGCGACCCCGGCAATCAGGACAGGAACGCAGAGCGGGGCCAGCCAGCTCAGTCCCTGAAAGCCCAATCCGCTGGTCGCCTCTGGCCCGAACGCGGGCAGGCCAGCCACCGCAAGCATACCCAGCGCGGTGCCGATCGCCGCGCCCAGCGCGGCGCGCCGGGTCATCCGCCGCACGAAGGCGCGGGCGATAAAGCGGTCGCGCGCGCCAACCAGCCGCAGCACGTGGATGACCTGCGCATTAGAGGCCATCGCGGCACTGGCCGCCAGGGCGATTATGACGCCGGTCACACCGCCGATCAGCAACAAGGCCAGCACCGACAGTCCGCGCAGGCGGGTTGCGGCACTTATCAGGGGGCGGCGCCATTGGGTGTGGTCGTCATAAATCGCCCCCGGTGCCTCGGCACTCAGCCGCAGGCGCAGACCCTGCCGGTCGGGGCCGTCAGCGGTTTCCCAGACTTCTATCATGCGGGGCAATGGCAAGGCGTCCAGCGGCAAATCGGGCCCAAGCCAGACCGACAATAATTGCCCTTGCTCCTCGACCGTCATGACGCGGGCATCCCGAATGCCGGGGGTGGTGCGCAGCACTTCCAGGACTGCTTCGGTTTGACCCTCCAGCTCTGCCGGCGGGGCCGAGATGCGGATCGTGGCGCTTTGGGCAAGCGCGGCGCTCCAGGTGTCGGCCAGGCGCGCCGCAGAGACCGCCAGCGCCAGCGCAAAGACAGCCAGGAACGACATGGAGGCGGCCCCGATCCAGACCAGCCAACCGCTATGCCCGCTGCTCGGGACGACCCGGTCCGAAATCGCGCTCACAGGTCCGCCCCCGCGCTTTGCAGACGACGTCCGGCAATCCGCAGCACCCGCGATGAAACCTGTGACTTGGCGGTGCGGATCAGGTTCATGTCATGCGTGGCAATCAGGATCGTCGTTCCCATGCGGTTCAACTCGATCATCAAGGACAACAAGCGTTGCGACATGTCCCAGTCCAGATTGCCGGTCGGTTCATCCGCAAGTAGCAGGCGCGGCGCCGTAATCACCGCCCGCGCAAGGGCCGCGCGCTGCCGTTCGCCGCCCGAAAGGGTCGGAGGCAAGGCATCGGCCTGCGCATTCAGCCCCACCCAGGACAGCAAATCCTCTATATCGCGATCCGCAACCGGGCGCGCGGTCGCGTGCAGCGGCAACCCGACATTGGCCCGCACGTCCAGATGGTCCAGGAACTGACAATCCTGATGCACAACCCCGATGGTCCCGCGCATCGCGGCCAGCTCGTCACGGCTCATGGCGCGCAGATCGCTTCCGCCGACCGCCACGCTACCACGGCTGGGCCGCAATTCACCGTAGCAGAGTTTCAGGAACGTGCTTTTCCCCGCGCCAGACGGCCCGGTCAGGAAATGAAAGCTGCCGGGGTCCAGCGATGCGGTCACGTTTTCAAACAGCGCGCCGCCGCCATAATCATGCGTCACATCTTGGAGTTCGATCATCGGCAACACTGAATGTTGATGCAATTATGCAGGCTTGGACGTCGGGCGGGCAAAAAACGTTAATCCTTGTTGGAACATGCCTCTGAGGTTGCTACATCATATACGTTGCCTCGCCAATGCCAGAGGTGCCGTTATTTGGGGGTGAGTATGCGGCTGGTTTGTCCGAATTGCGCTGCACAATACGAGATTGATCGGTCGTTGCTCCCTGCAGAGGGAACAGAGGTCCAATGCTCCGCCTGTAGCACGGTCTGGTTTCAGCCGGGCGCGGATGGGCAAGCGCCGGGTTCCGCCACCGGTGATGCGCCAACGCCGCCTGCGCGGCAGACGCCGCGTTCAGAACCTGCCGCCCAGCCACAGCCACCCGAAGCCCGCGCGCCGCAATCAGAAGAGGCCCGGCGCGACAAGGCCGCAGCGCAGCCTGACCCCGCACCTGCTGCCACAGAGCCGGACCGGGTCGCACCACCGCCCCACGCCGCAGCGTCGTCGCGTCCCGCGCCGGAGCCTGCCCCCGAGGAACCTGCCTCGCGCGCGCTGGACCCGGCCGTGGCGGATGTGCTGCGTCAGGAAGCCGATTTCGAGGCCAGCCAGCGTGCCCGCGAACAGTCCAACCTCGAGACACAGGAAGAATTGGGGCTTTTTGGTCCGGTCGACTCGGGTCTCGCGCCCGCGTCGGCGCGATCCGGCGCGTCCAGTTTGCCCGACATTGATGATATCAGTTCCACCTTGGAACCCATAGAAACAGGGCGGGCCGGCCAGACCGAGTTGCCGCAAACCGATGCCGCGCGCAAACGCAGTTTTCTCGCCGGGATGGGCGTGCCGCTGATCTTGCTTGTTGTGCTCACCGGCCTTTACCTGGGCGCACCCGCGCTGGCCAGCGCGGTCCCCGCGTTGGAAGGCGCGCTTGGCGCCTATGTCGGGTTGGTCGACAAGGCGCGCCTGGCCGTGGCCGGGCTGCTGGGCGTCGGGCCTTGACCCGGCGCGGGGTTTCGGGGGTCCGCACTTCTGCCTAAAGGGGCCAGACGACCAGAAGAAGCGGTATGCTCAGCGCGACAATCAAGGCTTCCAAGGGCAGCCCAAGCCGCCAGTAATCGCCGAATCCGAAGCCACCGGGCCCAAGGATCAACGTGTTGTTCTGATGCCCGATCGGCGTCAGGAAAGCGCAGGATGCTCCGATGGCGACCGCCATCAGCAAGCTGTCGGGATTGACACCCAGCGCGTCGGCGATACCGAGCGCAATCGGGCACATCACCGCGGCCGTGGCGGCGTTGTTCATGACGTCCGACAGGAACATCGTCGTGACCAGGACAAGCGTCAGCGCCAGCACGGCATTTCCCTGCGCGACCGTCCCGATCAGGAAATTCGCCAGAAGAGCCGCAGCGCCGGTGCTTTCCATGGCCCCCGCGACCGGGATCAGCGCGGCCAGCAGCACAACCACCGGCCAGTCTATTGCCGTGTAAACCTCGCGCAGCGGGATGGTGCGCAGCGCCATGGAGGCCAGCACACCCAACGCGAACGCTACGGCAGCGGGCAGCACGCCGAAGGTGACCAGCCCGATGCTGCCCAGCATGATCGCCCCGGCCAATATCGCCTTTTGTGGCTTGGGCAAACGCAGGTCGCGGGGGCCAAGGGGCAGGCAGCCGAAATCGCCGGCGAATTGCTGGATTGCCTCGGGCGGGCCCTGGACCAAGAGCAGATCACCGGGTTTCAGGGCGATCTCTCGCAACCGGCGGCGAGGGCGGCGGCCCTCGCGTGACAGCGCCAGCAGGTTCAGGCCAAACCGCGTGCGCAGCCCGATATCGGCGGCAGAGCGGTCCACAAGCTGTGCGCCGGGTTGCACCACCAATTCGCGCAGAACAATCTCGTCATCTTTCGAGTCGGCGTCGTCTTCCGCGTCCTCCGCGTTCTCCGGCGTCGCAAGGTCGAGCGATACGTCGAACACGGACAGCGCTTTCGTGATGGCATCGGTCTCGCCCTCCAGCACCAGCAGGTCGCCCGCCTTGATCTTGCGCCCGCCATGCGGCGCGTTCACGCGGGTTCCGTCGCGCAGCAGGGCCAGGATCTGTGCGCCGCTGTCGTCGATCTCGCGCTCGAACCCGCGAATGGTCAGGCCCACGGCCTTGCTGTCCTTGGGCACGCGCAATTCGGCCATGTAGGCGCCCGTGTCGAAATCGTCACCGGCCGCGGCCTTGCGCTCGGGCACCAGCCGCCACCCGGCCAGTACGATCGCGGCAACACCGACAAGGGCGACGCTGGCCCCGATCGGCGCGAAATCGAACATGCCGAATGCGCCCAACCCGGCCTCGGCCCGAAAACCGGACACGATCATGTTGGGTGGCGTTCCGACCAGCGTGGTCATGCCGCCCAGGATAGTGCCAAAGGCCAACGGCATCAGCACTTGACCGGGCCGCAAATTCAGCCGCCCGGCCATCTGGATCGCGACGGGCATCAGAAGCGCCATGGCCCCCACGTTGTTCATGAACCCCGACAGCACCGCGCCCAAGCCCAGCAGCGCACCCATGCTGACCATGGGACCGGCATCGGACGGCAGCAGGCGCCGGGTCAGCGCGTCGATCGCGCCCGTGGTTTGCAGCCCGTGGCTGAGCACAAGAATGCAAGCCACGGTGATGACGGCGGGGTGCCCGAACCCGGCAAAGGCGATGTCGGGCGCAACCAGCCCGGCCAGAACGCTGGCCAGAAGCGCGGCCAGCGCGACCATGTCATGCCGGAACTTGCCCCACAAAAACAGCCCCATGGTGATGGCCAGAATGGCAAAGATCAGGGCTTGATCCTGGGACATCTTGTTGGCCGCCCTTCCAGTAAAGCGATTAATTTCCACCAAATATGGTGCCAAGAATGCCGCGGATCGCATCATCCAGAGGGGCTGTGCGCCTTGGCTGTTGTGGTGCGGGCTGTTGTGGCGTGTCGGCGGGTTGCGGGCGGTCGGGTGCGGTCATGGGAAGCGTGCGCGCGGGCAGGCCGTCATGAACCCGCAGCATCGTTTCGCGCCAGATTTCGGCAGGCAGGCCGCCGCCTGTCACGCCGGTCAGCGGTGTGTTGTCGTCATTGCCCATCCAGACCCCGGTGACATAATCGGCGGTAAAGCCAACGAACCACGCGTCGCGGGCCGCTTGTGTCGTGCCGGTCTTGCCCGCCGCCTCGCGGCCGGACAGTTTCGCGCGTCGGCCTGTCCCCTCTTCGATCACCCGGCTCATCATCCAGGTCAGCATCCGGGCCGAGGTTTCGCTGATAACCCGGTCGCCGATCCCGGTGGACACGCCGAAGAGCGGCGTGTCGTCGCCCAGCAATTTCAGTTCTTCGATCCCGAAGGCGCGCACCGTGCTGCCGCCGTTCAGAATCCCGGCATAAGCGGCGGTCATGTCCAGAAGGGTCGATTCGGATGCGCCGAGCGCCAGCGCGGGCCCTTCGGCCAGTTCGCTGCGCAGGCCAAAGGCATTGGCCACCTCGCGCACACGGTCGCGGCCCATGGCTTCTGAAATACGCACGGCAGGCGTGTTGAGCGATTCCGTCAGCGCCTCTGTCATTGTGACGAAGCCGCGGAATTCGCCATCGTAATTGCGCGGTGACCAAGGGCCGGAACCGGGGGTGTTGATGGTCAGCGGCGCATCCTCGACAATGTCGAAGGGCTGGAACCCGTTTTCCAGCGCCGCGGCGAACAGGAACGGTTTGAAGGCCGACCCGGTCTGGCGCACCGCTTGCACCGCGCGGTTGAACCCGCCCACGCTGGGATCGCGACCACCGACCATCGCTCGGACCGCGCCATCCGCGGACATGACGACCACCGCGATTTCTGCGGTGGACCCTTCGCGGACCTTGGCCGCGTAGACCTCTGCGACAGCGGCTTCGGTCGCGGCTTGAAGCCGGGGATCGAAGGTGGTGCGCATGATGACATCTTCGGTGGTTTCGCGGGTCAGGTAGGCGGGACTGTCCAGCATGAGCCAGTCGGCAAAATTGATACCCTGCTGTTCTTCGGCGCGATCGGACAGCGTGGCGGGGTAGGCCTGCGCCTCTGCGTATTCATGCGCGTCAAGATAGCCCTGATCGTGCATCAATTCGATCACCACCGACGCGCGTTGTTGGGCGCGTTCCAGGTTGCGCGTTGGGGCATAATAAGACGGCGCGACCAGCAACCCGGCCAGCATCGCGCTTTCCGAGGGACCGACCTCATTGGCGGAACGTCCGAAATAGCGTTTCGCCGCGGCTTCGAACCCACGCGCGCCCGCACCCAGAAACGCACGGTTCATGTAGATGGTCAGAATGTCGTCTTTGGCGAATTTCGCTTCCAGCGCGAACGCATAGGGCAATTCCTTGATCTTGCGCCACAAGGTGCCGCGTCGGCAATCCGCCTCGTATTCGGCCTCGGAGTCCCATGTCTGGGGATCGTAGGGAACGCCAAGGCACAGCAATTTGGCAACCTGCTGGGTGATGGTAGACCCCCCGGCCCCCGAAAACGCCCCGCGCCCTTCGGACAGGTTCGACCGTATCGCACCGGCAATCCCGCGCGGCGAAACGCCGAAATGTCGGTAGAAGCGCCGGTCCTCCGTGGCGACGATGGCGTTTTTCAGATGCGGGCTGACCGTGCTGGCGGTGATGACGCCGCCGAAGGTCTCGCCTCGCCAGGCAAAAACCTCGCCGTTCCGGTCCATCATTGTCACGGACCCTTGCGCGCGGTCATCCAGCAGTTCGGCGAGGGGGGGCAAGGTCGTATAGAAATAGAAGGTGGCCAGAGCCAGAATGAACGCCACGGTTGCCCCGGCCCGCCAGGCTGCACCCCACAGAATGCGCCAGGCCAGGCCCAGGAATCCGCGCAAGAAGCGGGTCAGCGCATTGCCGCCACGCGGGCTGCGCCGCGGTTTCGGCTTGCGCGACGCTGGTTTTCTGGCGGCAGGTTTCGGCTTGGCCCGCGCGCGCGGCGTGGCAACCAGCTTTTTGCGAGGGGGCTTGGCGCTGCTCATGGATGACTGACGATGCCTGTATGCCGAAATCGGGCGTATTTAACTGTATTCATGCGTTCTTGCCACGTATGCGCGGTGGTTTCCACCGCCTTCGGGCCAACATCGCTGAACTGTGCTTCAACGGAATCAGTATCACACCTGTTGCTCTGACCGTGATGGTTCAAGCGCGCCATTCAACTATTGATTAAAAAATAGGCATTGATGCTATTTTGTGCACTCTTTTTCAGATGTCCACGACATTGCCGGGCGATGACGCGCCCGGAATGTTGAGCAACCCAGCCCTTCACCTTCTGTTTACGGTGTGCGGCCGTGTCAGGCCAACGATGTGGATGAAAGGGGATGAGACCGTGAAATATATCATTGCGGCGATAAAACCGTTCAAGCTGGAAGAGGTCCGCGAAGCGCTGACCTCTATCGGCGTGCGCGGCATGATGGTGACTGAAATCAAGGGCTTCGGCGCGCAATCCGGTCATACCGAGATCTATCGCGGTGCCGAATATGCCGTGAATTTCGTGCCCAAGCTGAAACTGGAAATCGGCGTCAGCGACGCGATGGCCGACCAGGTGGTCGAGACGCTTCAGAAAACCGCGAAGACCGACAAGATCGGTGATGGCAAGATCTTCGTGCTGGACATGGCCGCAGCCACGCGCGTGCGCACCGGCGAAACCGGCGAAGACGCCCTGTGATCCCGTGGACCCAGTTCAAAAAGGACAAAAGCTGATGAAACTCAAGAAATTCCTTCCGATCGTGGCCGCGGCGGCGCTCTTGCCCAGCCTCGGCCTTGCGCAGGATGCGGCTGTCACCGCGGACCGCGTGAATTCCGAAATGGTGTTCATCATGAACACCCTGTTGTTCCTGATGGGCGGCTTTCTGGTGTTCTTCATGGCGGCAGGTTTTGCCATGCTGGAAACCGGGCTGGTCCGGTCCAAGAACGCGACCATGCAGCTTGTCAAGAACGTGGCGCTGTTCTCGCTCGCGTCGGTGGCTTACTTCGTCGTGGGCTTCAACCTGATGTATCCGGGCGATGGCTGGATCATCCAGGGCTGGATGGGCGGCTTCTCGCCGACCTCTCTGGAACCCGTGGGCGTGGGCTATGACGATCTGGTCGATGTGTCCTATGCGTCGGTCGGGTCCGACTTCATCTTCCAGCTTATGTTCTGCGCCGCGACCGCATCCATCGTGTCGGGCGCCGTGGCAGAGCGGATCAAGCTGTGGCCCTTCCTGATCTTCGTGGTCATCCTGACAGGCCTCATCTACCCGATCCAGGCAAGCTGGAGCTGGGGCGGCGGCTTCCTGTCCGAAGCCGGGTTCTCTGACTTCGCCGGCTCGTCCATCGTGCATGGTGCAGGCGGCTGGGCTGCCTTGGCCGGTGTCCTGATCCTGGGTTCGCGTGCGGGCAAATATGGCAAGGACGGTCGTGTGTCGGTCATGCCCGGCTCGAACCTGCCGCTGGCGACGCTGGGCATGTTCATCCTGTGGCTGGGTTGGTTCGGCTTCAATGGTGGCTCGCAACTGGCCATGGGCACTGTCAGCGACGTTGCAGACGTCAGCCGCATCTTTGCCAACACCAACACCGCTGCTGCCGGTGGCGCCATTGCCGCGCTGATCCTGACGCAGGTTCTGTACAAGAAGGTCGATCTGACCATGGTGCTGAACGGCGCGCTGGCTGGCCTTGTGTCGATCACCGCCGAACCGCTGGCGCCCGGCCTTGGCCTTGCCACGCTGATCGGTGCCGTGGGTGGCGTGATCGTGGTGTTCACCGTGCCGATGCTGGACAAGATGAAGATCGACGACGTTGTCGGCGCCATCCCGGTCCACCTGTTCGCCGGCATCTGGGGCACGCTGGCCGTGGTGCTGTCGAACGGCGATGCTTCTATCGGTGCGCAGATCTACGGGATCGTGGCGATCGGTGTCTTCATGTTCGTGGTGTCGGGCATCTTCTGGTTCATCCTGAAAGCGGTCATGGGTATCCGCGTCAGCGACGAGGACCAGATCAACGGTCTGGACACGTCGGAACTGGGCATGGAAGCCTACCCGGAATTCAGCAACCGCTGAACGGCATGACCTGAAAACGGCAAAGGCCCGGTCGCAAGACCGGGCCTTTCTGCATGACGCCTGCGTTCTGAAAAACGCGTGCTTCGGATGTGCAAAAAAGGGATGGTGGGCGATAGAAGATTCGAACTTCTGACATCTTCGATGTGAACGAAGCGCTCTACCACTGAGCTAATCGCCCCATAGGCGGCCTGATAGCGCCGCCGTTTCGGCAGCGCAAGCCCTTTTCACGGGGAACACGCCCTTCGGCGACAAGCTGTCATCGAAGGGCGTTTCCGGTTCAGTGCGCCGGGCGGCTCGCCGCTTCGTCCGGCTTGGGCGACATGCGGGCAAGGCGCGCGGCCTCATCCGCGTCGGCATCCCACTCAACCGGGTCCGGGGCCGCCACCAGTGCGTGTTCCAGCACTTCGCGCACATGCGACACCGGGATAATGGTCAGCCCCTCTTTCACGTTGTCGGGGATTTCCGGCAAGTCCTTGGCGTTTTCCTGCGGAATCAGAACCGTGTCGATCCCGCCGCGCAGGGCCGCCAACAGCTTTTCCTTCAGCCCGCCGATGGCCAGAACATTGCCGCGCAACGTGACCTCGCCGGTCATGGCGACATTCTTGCGCACGGGGATCTGCGTCAGCACAGACACGATGGATGTCACCATCCCGACACCCGCGCTCGGGCCGTCTTTCGGCGTCGCGCCTTCCGGGACGTGGACGTGAATGTCCCAGGCATCGAAGCGCGGCGGTTCGACCCCGATTTCCGGGCCGACGGACCGCACGAAGGAACTGGCGGCGTCGATGGATTCCTTCATCACGTCACCCAGCTTGCCGGTTGTCTTCATCCGGCCCTTGCCCGGCAGGCGCAGCCCCTCGATCTGCAACAACTCGCCGCCGACCTGCGTCCAGGCCAAGCCCGTGACCACGCCGATCTGATCGTCCTTCTCGGCAGACCCGTAGCGGAACCGCGGCACGCCAAGGAACTCTTCCAGGTTGTCGCGCGCCACGATTACCTTGTCGGTGTCCTTCTTCACGATCTTGGTGACGGCCTTGCGCGCGATCTTGTTCAACTCGCGCTCCAGGTTCCGCACCCCGGCCTCGCGGGTATACAGGCGGATGGCCTGCGTGATCGCGTTGTCGGACAGTGTCAGCTCGCCCTTTTTCAGACCGTGGTTCTTGACCGATTTCGGCAACAAGTGGGTGCGGGCGATTTCCAGCTTTTCATCTTCGGTGTAGCCGGCAAGCGGAATCACCTCCATCCGGTCCAGCAGCGGCCCCGGCATGTTGTAGCTGTTGGCGGTGGTCAGGAACATGACGTTCGACAGGTCGTATTCCACTTCCAGGTAGTGGTCCACGAAGGTGCCGTTCTGTTCCGGGTCCAGCACTTCCAGCATGGCGGACGCGGGGTCGCCACGGAAATCCTGCCCCATCTTGTCGATTTCATCGAGCAGGATGAGCGGATTGGTCGTCTTGGCCTTTTTCAGCGCCTGAATGATCTTGCCCGGCATGGACCCGATATAGGTGCGCCGGTGGCCACGAATCTCGGATTCGTCGCGCACGCCGCCGAGGCTGATGCGGATGAATTCGCGCCCCGTGGCCCGCGCCACCGACCGCCCAAGGCTGGTTTTGCCCACGCCGGGCGGGCCGACAAGGCACATGATCGGGCCTTTCAGCTTGGACGAGCGCGACTGCACCGCCAGGTATTCAACGATCCGTTCCTTGACCTTGTCCAGGCTGTAGTGATCCTCGTCCAGCACTTTTTGCGCGCGGCCAAGATCCTTTTTCACGCGGGTTTTCACGCCCCACGGGATGGACAACAACCAATCCAGGTAATTGCGCACCACCGTCGCTTCGGCCGACATGGGCGCCATGTTCTTCAGCTTTTTAAGCTCGGCCTCGGCCTTGTCGCGGGCTTCCTTGGAAAACTTGGTCGCGGCGATCTTGGCTTCCAGTTCGGCGACTTCGTTCTGGCCATCCTCGCCGTCGCCCAGTTCCTTCTGAATGGCTTTCATCTGCTCATTCAGGTAATATTCTCGCTGCGTGCGCTCCATCTGCGATTTCACGCGCGTCTTGATCTTGCGCTCGACCTGCAAGACGGACAACTCGCTTTGCATCTGCGCGTATATCTCTTCCAGCCGCGCATCCAGCGCGATCATTTCCAGGATATCCTGTTTCTTGTCGACCGGGCTGCCCAGATGACCCGCGGCAAGGTCGGCCAGGGTCGCGGCATCCGTGGCATCCGCGATCGCGGCCAACGCTTCGTCCGGAATGTTCTTGCGGACCTTGGCGTAACGCTCGAACTCGTTTTGAACCGACCGCATCAGCGCGGCTATGTCCTGCGACTGGGATTCGCTGTCGGGCATATCGGCGACAAGCGCTTCGAAATACCCGTCTTCGCGGATGAAATCGGTGATCCGCACCCGACTCTGGCCTTCGACCAGCACCTTGACCGTGCCGTCGGGAAGTTTCAGCAATTGCAGCACGTTGGCCAGAACGCCCACGCGGTAGATATCCTTGCTGGACGGGTCCTCCTGCGTATGGTCGATCTGCGACGCGAGCAGGATTTGCTTTTCCTCGCTCATCACGGTTTCCAGCGCGCGCACGGATTTGTCGCGGCCCACGAACAGGGGCACAACCATATGCGGGAACACGACCATGTCGCGCAGGGGCAATACGGGATAGCTGCTCAATTCAGTCACCTGGTGTATCCTTTTTCTGGTCGGCGCGTGGACGCCGAGCATGCGTCAGATGTGGGCCGGACGGTACGCGAATTCAAGCGACGCGCAGGTCTGGAGGTAAATATCCTGTGGATACAATCAGGAAAAAACGGTGCAAAGATGCCCCGACCGTGGCCCCGTGCGGGCAGTTTCAACCGAGTGACCGGTCGAAAACGGCGGAGTGATATGAAAAGGGGGCCCGGTAGATGACCAAGGCCCCCAAGTCTCACCCGCGTGCCCTTCACGTCACGAGAGGATGGTAAGCCCGGTCATCCTGACCAGATGCTCTAACATCGCTGATAACGAACATTCCGACAAGCCTGATAAAAGCTAAAACTTTCCAGATTCGGTGGTGCCGGGTCAGCCGTACACCGATTCTTTGCCGAAATGCTTGGTCAGAAGGTAATAGATCACGGCGCGATACTTGTTGCGCTCGGAACGGCCATATTGCTCGATGACTGCGTCAAGGGCTTTTTCCAGCTCCGGACCATCCGCAAGACCCAGTTTCTTGACCAGAAAACTCTTGCGAACGGTGTCCAGTTCATGCGCCTGGCTGGACGCGACCGTGCTGGCATCGGGGTTGTAGATCGACGGGCCGCAGCCGATCGTGACCTTGCGCAGGAGGTCCATATCCGGCGTGACCCCGCATTTTTCTTTCAAGTCAGAGGCATAGCGTTCAATCAAATCGTCGCGACGTCCCATGGTTCGCTCCCTTTCGTGGACTTCGTACTTTTTACAAACAGCGCCCGTGGCGCTTGTGGCAGAGTTTGCGCAACTCTGCGCGGCAAACCAAGGAAAAAGCGCAAACGCGGGTCAGGCGGGTTTGCGGTGTTGCCCGGCGACATAGGTTTGCACCACGGCGCGGTCATCGCCCATCACTTGCAGTGTGAACAATTCATCGACCAGACCGCGCGCGCGGTCCATGCGCTGCGCCATGGCCAGGGTGGCGCTTGCGTTCAGCACCACGAAATCGGCCTCGGTGCCCGGATCAAGCGTGCCGATGCGGTCGGCCATCCCCAAGGCCACGGCATTGCCGCGCGTGATCCAGTGAAAGGCGCGGTAAGGGTGCAGCCGCTGGCCTTGCAGTTGCAGCACCTTGTAGCCCTCGGCCAAGGTTTGCAGCAGGCTGTAACTGGTCCCGCCGCCGATATCGGTGGCGATGGCATTGGTCAGGCCGCCCGCGCGCAGCTTCGCGTCGTTGAACAGCCCGGACCCAAGGAACAGGTTCGACGTGGGGCAGAACACCGGCTTGGCACCGGCCTCTGCCAGCGCGCCGATTTCGCGGTCGGCCAGGTGAATGCAATGGCCCATCAGGCTGTTGCCGCGCAGCAGGCCGTAGCGGGCGTAAATGTCGGTATAGTCCTTGGCTTCGGGGTATAGCTGGCAGGACAGCGCGATCTCGGCGTGGTTCTCGCTCAGATGGGTCTGGATGTGGCAGTCGGGGTGCTCTGCCGCCAAGGCTTGCGCCGCGTCCATTTGCGCGGGCGTGGATGTGATGGCAAAGCGCGGCGTGATCGCGTAGCCCAAGCGGCCCACCCCATGCCAGCGCGCGATCAGGGCCTTGCTGTCGTCATAGCTGGATTGCGGCGTGTCGCAGAGGCCGTCGGGCGCATTGCGGTCCATCATCACCTTGCCGGTGATCAGCCGCATGTCGCGCTTGAACGCTTCGGCGAACAGCGCCTCGGCAGAAGACGCATGCACCGATGCATAAGCCACCGCCGTGGTTGTTCCATGGTCCGTCAGCCGGTCCAGAAACGCGCTGGCCATGGCGTCGCACAGCGCCGGGTCGGCGTAGCGGGTTTCCTCGGGGAAGGTATAGTCGTTCAGCCAATCCAGCAATTCCGCCGCCCAGCTTGCGATGACTTGCGTTTGCGGGAAATGCAGATGCGTGTCGATGAAGCCCGGCATCAGCAGATGCGGGCGGTGGTCGATGAGTTTCGCGTCGGGCGCGGTTACGTCGCGCGCCTCACCCATGGCGCGGATCGTGCCGCCCTCGATCAGCAGCGCGCCATCCTCGATATAGGTGGCCGCGCCCGTGTCATCGGGCGTTTGCGGTTCGCGGTGAAAGCTCAGCAACCGCGCACGGATCAGGGTCTGGGTCATGGGGTTCCTTGGGGTGAGTGCGCGAAGGCTGCGAAAATCTCTTGCGCGGTCATCAGCGCGATCACCTCTGGTCGCTTGTCGCCTAGGCCCGCCGCGCCGATGGGGCAGGTCAGGCGTGCCAGATCGCTAAAATTGTCTGTTTCGCGTGCGAAACGGGCAAACCGCGCGCGTTTCGTGGCGGACCCGATTAGGCCCACATAAGCCGCGTCGCCCCGTTTCAGCGCGGCGAGGGTCAGCAGAAAGTCCAGCCCGTGATCGTGGGTTGTGACCACGAAAGCGGTGCCGGGGGGCGCTTGGTCGATCTCGGCTTCGGGCAAAGGCGTCAGGCGGTGTTCCGCGCTGCCTTGTGCCTGCGCCAATTCTGTGGCCCGGCTGTCCACCAGTATCACGCGGCAGGGCAGGGGAGCCAAGACCCGCGCCAAGGCGCGGCCCACATGGCCTGCACCAAGAATGAAGACAGTTGGGGCTTTTGCGGCGTCCAGCCGCGCCAGCATCGCCGCGCGGGCGTCCTGGGTCAGGGCGGTCAAGTCAACCGTCACCCGCCCGCCGCAGCATTGCCCAGTCTCTGGCCCAAGCGCCAAGGTCATTCTGTCTTGTCCCGCGCCGTCATTCAGCATCGCCCGCGCGCGTGCCACCGCGCGATATTCCACCTGCCCCCCGCCGATGGTCCCGGCTTGGGTATTGGCGGACACGAGCATCTCGGCCCCCACCTCGCGCGGGGCAGACCCGTCAACCGCGCTCAGGCGCAGATGCACCAAGGGCGCATCATCTGCCAACATCGCGCGCAGGGTCATCCGCGAAGCCGCTCCACCGCCATCAGCACGCGTTCGGGCGTGGCGGGGGCGTCGAGCCTTGGGCAGGTGCGGTAATCGGCGACCGATGCCACGGCCATCCCGATCGCCTCGAACACCGAAACGGGCAGCATGAAGGGCGGCTCCCCCACCGCTTTCGACCGTTTGATGGTGCGTTCCGGGTTCACCGACCATTCGGCAAGCGCCACGTTGAAAATGCGCGGGCGGTCGCTGGCCAGCGGTATCTTGTAGGTGCTGGGCGCGTGGGTGCGCAGGCGGCCCGCGTCGTCCCAGACCAGTTCCTCTGACGTCAGCCACCCCATGCCCTGAATGAACGCCCCTTCGACTTGCCCCAAGTCCAGCGCCGGGTTCAATGACCGGCCCACGTCATGCAGCACATCGACCCGGTCCACGCGGGTCTCGCCCGTCAGGGTGTCCACGCTGACCTCGGAACAGGCCGCGCCATAGGCGAAGTAATAGAACGGACGGCCCTGCCCCTTGGTGCGGTCCCAGTGAATTTCGGGGGTCTTGTAGAACCCCGCCGCCGATAGCTGCACCCGCGCCATGTAGGCGGCCTTGATGAGGTCCTCCCACGGCATGATCTGGGTGCCCACCGCCACGCGACCGGGCAGGAATTGCACGGCATCCTCTGCCACGCCCCACTTTTCGGCGGCAAACGCCACCAGCCGCGCCTTGATCTGCCCGGCCGCGTTCAACGCCGCCATCCCGTTCAGGTCCGACCCGCTGCTGGCGGCGGTGGCGGATGTGTTGGGCACCTTTTCCGTGGTGGTTTTCGTGATCTTGATGCGCGACAGGTCCAGTTGAAACGCCTCTGCCACCACTTGGGCGACCTTGGTGAACAGCCCTTGGCCCATTTCGGTGCCGCCGTGGTTCAGGTGGATCGACCCGTCGGAATAGACATGCACCAGAGCGCCTGCCTGATTATACCACGTCGCGGTAAAGCTGATGCCGAACTTGACCGGCGTCAGCGCGATGCCCTTGCGGATGACGCCGCCTTTTGCGTTGAAATCGAGGACAGCCTTGCGCCGTGCCTGATAGTCGCTCGACGCCTCCAGTTCATCCACCAGCCGCGTCAGGATATTGTCCGTCACCTGCTGGTGATAGGGCGTCACATCCGCCCCGTCGCGGTAGAAATTGGCGCGCCGCACCTCCAGCGGGTCGCGCCCCTGGGTGTAGGCGATTTCTTCGATCATCCGTTCCGCCGCGATCAGCCCTTGCGGCCCGCCGAAACCGCGAAAGGCGGTGTTGCTGACCGTGTTGGTTTGAATGGGGCGCGAGCGCAGGCGCACATCG
>JAAAPG010000255.1 GCA_009908405.1 Alphaproteobacteria bacterium
ACTGCAGCTAGAGCCGGAAGTTCGCGCTTTTCTTGTTCGTAGTACTTGTAGGTCCGGTCCGACACATCGATCGCGGCGGCCATAACGGGCTGCGTAAGATCATTGATCTTGCGGATTTCTCTCAAGCGAAGGCCGATTCCAGACAGGTCTGTTGACAAAGTGCATCCTAGGTCATTAAAGGTGCATATAGCTGCACTTTATGTGGGCGAGAAGCGATTCTGTTCACCCTTGCAGGATTTTGAGTAATTTCCAACTGGAAGGCGAAGCATGGAAAAGCATCTCGAAACACCCAAGGAACTCGCAGAACGCATTGGCATTCCGGTGTCCAACGTGCGCTACCTGATCCGAGAGGACATGCTGGACCACATCTACACGGCCCCAGGGCGCCGCAACCCCAAGATCCCACAGGGCGCCTGGGAGCGGTACGTTGACAATTTCACGGTGAAGGCATGCCCAGAAAACCATTCCCGCCGCGTCTCGAGCGCGACCGCAAGCGTCCGTCCGAGGGCAACTGGTATATCTACTGGACCGAAGGGGGACGCAGCCGCGAGCACTCGACTGGCACTGGGGATCGCGACCAGGCTGAACTCTACTTCGCAGAATGGAAGCTGAGGCGCTTCAGGCCGGAGCGTGCGGTCGAGCCGCACGAATTCTATGTTGCCGACGCGATTTCGCACTACCTGGCGAAACGGCTTGATGATGTCACCGACCCGGAGCGCCTGGCCAATGCAGCCCGGCCGATCATTCGCTTTTTCGATGGCTATTCGGTAGGAGATATCAACGACGTGCTCATAAAGGAGTACTGCCAGAAACGGCGTAACAGCCGTGCGGACAAGGGACTCAAGGACGGCACTCTGAGGCGAGAACTCAGTCTGTTGTCGACAGCCATTCGCCGCGCCGAAGAAGATCAGCTGATCACGCGAAAGATCGCGGTGCGGCTTCCTCCCAAGCCTGAAGGTCGTATACGCTTTCTGACCTGCGATGAAGCGATAAGGCTCATACAGGCTTCGCGAAGCATTGACGCTTCGCCGGAGAACGGCGTGCCGACAGAGACCAAGACCGAACACCTGACACTGTTTCTCAGGATCGGCCTGCTGACTGGCCAGCGGAAAGAGGCGATCCTATCCTTGCGCTGGTCGGACATCGATTTCCACAGCAACATCATCTACTGGAACCCGGTCGGTCGCCGACGGACCAAGAA
Source organism: Alphaproteobacteria bacterium (assembly GCA_009908405.1). Lineage (GTDB taxonomy): Bacteria > Pseudomonadota > Alphaproteobacteria > Rhodobacterales > Rhodobacteraceae > Roseinatronobacter. The sequence continues at coordinate 1,202 of JAAAPG010000255.1, forward strand.
GGAGCGCCCCAGCTCGAGGTTGCCTGCGCGCCTGAGAAAATACCTGTTGCGCAGGCGCAGGCGATTTCCGGAAGACGAGTTCGTCGTCACGCATCGCGGAAAGTCCCTGCAGAACATAAAGCGCGCGTTTCGAACTGCTGTTGTGGAGGCTGGCCTCGAGACCGAGGGAGACAGCAAGGTCGTTCCGCATACTCTCCGACATACCTGCGCGACCTGGCTCATGCAAAAGGGCGCGCCCAAGTGGGACGCCTGCGGCTTTCTCGGGATGACGCTCGAGACGCTCGAAAAGAACTATGGGCATCACCACCCGGACCACCAGCGAGGGGCGGCAGATGCAATCTGATGTCCGGATCATTTCCGGAAATAGATCGACACAAAGCGGAAAAAAGGAGCAGCAATATGAGTACGTACTACAATGATTACAAAAGGTTAGCCTCAGGCCCGATCCTTCGGGAGGCAGGGGCCGGAGGTTCGAATCCTCTCACTCCGACCATTTTCAAGAACTGTTTTCACGCGCCTGGCGCATGACGCCCGCAAGCCCGTTCGACCGGCTGTTTGCGGCTGTGGCAGGTCGCGCAACCGGGTGCTGCGTCCCCGTTGCGTTCGGTTCTTAGCGCGAGGTGTGGATCAGTCCACGAAAGCCTTTTCGACCACGTATTCCGCCGGGGCGCTGTTGGCCCCTTCGGACAGGCCCGCGTCTTCGAGTACCTTCTTGATGTCAAGATTGAAATCCAATGACCCGCAGACCATGGCGCGGTCCTGCGCCGGGTCCAGCGGCGCGATCCCAAGATCGGCAAAAACCTTGCCAGAGGTCATGTTATCCGTGATCCGCCCCATCTGCGCGCTGTCTTCGCGCGTGGTGGTCGGGTAGTAATGCAGCTTGCCCGCGACCAGTTCGCCGATCAAAGGGTCATCGGGCAGGGCGTGCACGAGATTGCCGCCATAGGTCAGTTCGGCCGCTTCGCGGCAGGTATGCATGACGATGACCTGTTCGAATTTTTCCCATGTTTCCGGATCGCGAAGCAGCGAGGCAAAGGGCGCGATGCCAGTGCCGGTGGCCAGCATCCACAGCCGTTTGCCGGGCAACAGCGCGTCGATCACCAGCGTGCCGACGGGTTTGGGGCGCAGGATGATCTGCTCGCCCGGCTGGATATGTTGCAACCGCGAGGTCAGCGGGCCGTCGGGCACCTTGATGGAATAGAATTCCAGTTCCTCGTCCCAGCTTGGCGAGGCGATGGAATAGGCGCGCAGCAAAGGTTTGCCATTATCGCCCATCAGCCCGATCATCACGAATTCGCCCGACCGGAAGCGCAGGCTTTGCGGGCGCGTGCAGCGGAACGCGAACAGCCTGTCGGTGTAGTGCGTGACCGAGGTGACGGTCTGTGCGTCGGGCAGCGTGGGCGTTGCCTTGGCAACGGCGGTCTGGTCGGTCATGGCGGCACCTTTCTCGGACGCGCGTGGCGGTCACACTTTTGGCCGTGATACGGCGTTGCCGGGTCAGTAAGCCTTGATACAGGTCAAGATCAAGCCGCGGGACGCCGATCGGGCGCTACTTTTCAGCCCGCACGGAAAAATATTCCAAAATGGGCTTTTAAATTCCAAGCACATAAAATATTTTCCTGCTAAATTGGTGTGACAGGGATAGAGAAATCATGGCAACGGACCTCGATGACCTGGACCGCCGCATTCTTGCGGCGCTACAGCGCGATGCCAGCCAGTCGCTGGACGAGATCGCGCGCAAAACCGGGTCCAGCAAGACCCCGGTGTGGAACCGCATTCGCAAGCTGCGCGCGGGGGGGGTTATCCGCAATTACACCGTTTTGCTGGACGAACACGCGCTGGGGCTGGAGGCGTGTTTCTTTGTCCTGGTGCGCACCTCTTCGCATGATGCAGGTTGGCAGGCCGCTTTCCTGGACGCCGTGCGCGCCCGGCCAGAGGTGATGGAGGCGCATCGCCTCGCGGGTGACATCGACTACATCCTGAAGGTCAAGGTCGCCAACGCCCGCGCCTATGACCGGTTTTACCAATCGTTGATCGCGGATGTCAGCATTTTCAACGTGACCGCGCTTTTGTCGATGGAAGAGATCAAGTTCACCACGGAAGTGCCGGTCGAGCAGCTCAAACCCTGACGCGCAGCTGGCTTTCGTGTTATGCTCTGCGCTGACCCGATGGGAGAATCGTGATGCGCATATTCCTTGCGATGATGGTGGCGCTGGGCCTGCATCTTGCGCCGCTTCTGGCCCAAGGCGTGCCGCAGCTATACGACGTGACCGGTGTGGCTGCGGGTGACGTGCTGAACATCCGCGCGGCACCCTCTGCACAGGCGCAAATCATCGGCGCGCTGGAGCGCGACGCGCGCGCGGTAGAGGTGGTGGCCACCAACCCGTCCGGCACCTGGGGACAGGTCAACACGGGCGAGGCCGCGGGCTGGGTGTCCTTGCGCTACATGGTGGCGCGTGGCGTGATGCTCGATCATCAAAACCTGCCCGTGGGGCTGCGCTGTTTCGGCACCGAACCGTTCTGGTCGCTGACGCCCATCGACGGTGCGGTGCGGTACCAGACGCCTGCCGAGCCCGCGCGCGACCTGGCATTGTGGCGCGTGACGGGTGGCGCAATCGCGGGCGACCTGCGTCGGATCTTGCGCTTTGCTGGGCTGGACGGGCCGGGGGTCGCCTTTGTCTACCCCGCCGCCTGTTCCGACGGCATGAGCGACCGCGCCTATGGGCTGTCGATCAGCGCGATGATGGGGCTGGACCGTCCCATGCTGTCGGGATGTTGCAGTCTTACCCGGTAAGCGCCGCGATCCAGCTTTGCAAGCGCGCACGGTTCGCGCCCATGTCGGAATACCCGAACCGCGCGCGGGCGAAAGCTGTCAGCACGGACCCGTCCTGTGCGGGTTCGATCAACACGGTGGTGTAATCGGGAAACCCCATGACGCGCGAGCGTGTCAGATAGGTCATGTGACCGTCTGCAACACTCCCCGCCAGCAGCCGCGCGCCCTGTGCCGTCGCAACCGCGTGCAGCCGTTCGGCCAGGGCACCGGGTGCCATGTCGAAGAGCGGGGCCGCCGCGTCGCCATCGCCCATGCGCAGCAGATGAAAATTCGGGGTCTCGGGGCGCGATACCATGCGCGGGTCCAGATGCCAGCGCGCCGGATCGTGCGGGGCCAGCCGCACCCAGGCCACGCCAAGCAGCGCCACGACAACCAGTACGGCAAGGATCAATTTCGGCATGGTGTATCCCTTCCTGATGCCTTGAGCATGGCGCGCGTGACTGCGCTGCGCGCCAAAGGGTCATGCCGGATCAGCCCGGCTGGCGCAAGCCTGCTGCGTCTGGCCACGGACCGGGATGATGAAAGCTTGGGCACCCGCGCAGATGTGACCGGGCGCGACGACGGTAGATTTTGACAGCTAGGGCCCATCGCCCTTACCACTCCATGTACATGTTTGCGCACCCATTGCGTGAAATCGCTCGACCACGCTGCGCTATATCAACGCAACCGATGCCGAACTCTGGTATACGACACATACGAGGACAGTCCGCGTCGGGATGCGCGCGACACGATTGGAGGAAAACAATGGCTTTTGATCCCCTGACCTTTTGGCTGAAAGGGTCGCTGTTCTGGGCGACGGTGCTGCGCCAGCAGCACCATGCCTATTTGCAAATGCTTGGCAACATGGCCAATGCCGCCCCGCGGGAAACCGCCGCAGAGATCGCGCAAGAGGCAGAGAAAATGCGCCGCACGAGCGCGCGCAAACCGACACCTTTGCACCGGCGGCCGCGGGCTGCCAAACCGGCCGCCAAGACCGCTAAGACCGCCAAGTCGGTCCCAGCCTAGCGCTGTTCGCGCGCAAGGTCCGACAGGATCGGGCAGTCCGGTCGTGCATCGCCCGCGCAGGCAGAGACGAGGTCCGCCAATGTGCGGCGCATCTCCTGCAACTCTGCCAGTTGCGCGTCGATGCGGGCAAGCTGCGCCGTGGCCAATGCCTTTACATCGGCGCTGGCGCGGGTTTGATCGGTGTACAGCCCCATGAGCTGGCGGCATTCATCGGTCGAAAAACCAAGCGCGCGGGCGCGGCGCAGGAAGGCCAGCTTGTGCAGGTCATCTTCGGAAAAATCGCGGTACCCGTTCGATTGCCGCGTCGGTGCGATCAGGCCGATCTCCTCGTAGAACCGGATGGTTTTGGGCGGCAGGCCAGAGCGTTCGCCCGCTTGGGATATGTTCATGGCAAGCCCCCCACCGGTATAAACCGCAAGCGCAGCGCGTTCGACAGCACGAACACCGAACTGAGCGCCATTGCGCCCGCTGCCAGCATGGGCGACAGCATCAGCCCCGTCGCCGGGTAAAGCACCCCGGCGGCCACCGGCACCAGCGCCGCGTTGTACGCGAAGGCCCAGAACAGGTTCTGGCGGATATTGCGCATGGTGCGTTTCGACACGTCCAGCGCCGCCAGCACGCTGCGCGGCTGGCTGGAGGCCAGCACGATATCGGCGGCTTCCACCGCGATATCGGTGCCGCTGCCAATGGCAAGGCCGATATCGGCTTCGGCCAGCGCGGGCGCGTCGTTGATCCCGTCGCCCACGAAGGCGACCGGGCCATGCGCCGCGCGCAAGTCCTGCAAGGCCGTGACCTTGGCCTTGGGCATGACCTCGGCGACAACATGGTCGATCCCCAGGTCGCGCGCCACGGCTTGCGCGGTGGCGGTGGCATCGCCGGATATCATGGCGACCTGTAGCCCGCGCGCGTGCAGCGCCGCGACCATCTCTGCGGCACCCGCGCGCGCGGTGTCGGCGACACAGACAAGCGCCACGGCCTGACCATCGACCGCAAGGAAAAAGGGCGTCTCGCCGTTTTGCGCGGCATCGTTGGCGGCGGTTTGCAGCGCATCCACCGCGATGCCCTCGGCCTGCATCAAGCGCGCAGCGCCCAGCAAGACGGTCTGCCCCTGCACCTGCCCGCGCAGGCCCAGGCCGGTCAGGGATTTGATGCTGTCGGCGGTCGGGATCGCGATGGTGCGGCTTTCGGTCGCTGCGCGCAGGGCGCGGGCGATCGGGTGGTCCGACAAGCGTTCCAGCGCCGTGGCCAGTCCGAGCGCGTGATCCTCTGTCATCGTCCCCAAGGTCACGATCCGCGACAGGCCGGGCCGCCCTTCGGTCAGCGTGCCGGTCTTGTCGAAGGCCACCACGCGCACCCGTTCCAGCGTTTGCAGCGCGCTGCCCTTGCGAAACAGCACGCCCAGTTCCGCCGCGCGGCCCGTGCCGACCATGACGGATGTGGGCGTCGCCAACCCCATCGCGCAGGGGCAGGCGATAATCAGCACCGACACGCCGGCCACCAATGCAAGGTTCAGCCCCGCGCCAAAGGCCAGCCAGACCGCGACGGTCAATGCGGCCACCGTCATGACCACGGGGACGAAATACAGTGTCACCTTGTCGACCAGCGCCTGCACCGGCAGTTTCGCGCCTTGCGCGCGCTCCACCATGCGGATGATCTGCGACAACACGGTTTGCCCGCCGGTCGCGGTGACGCGCATGTCGAACGCGTCTGCGGCGTTGATCGTGCCGCCGACCAGCGCCGCATCGCTTTCTTTTGCAGCGGGCAAGGGTTCGCCGGTAATCATGCTTTCATCCAGCAGCGCGTGATCGCTGACAAGCACCCCGTCGGCGGCCAGACGTTCGCCCTGCCGCACACGCAGCGTGTCGCCGGGGGCAATGTCATCCAGCGCGACTT
>JAAAPG010000201.1 GCA_009908405.1 Alphaproteobacteria bacterium
TCCCCCACGATCACGGGTTCGGGCAACGCGTCATGCGTGTGGCCGGTCAGGATAACGTCAATGCCGTTGACGCGGCTGGCCATCTGGCGGTCCACGTCGAAACCGTTATGCGACAGCACCACGACCAGGTCAGCGCCCTGCCCGCGCACTTCATCCACCATCTGCTGCATGCGCTGGTCGCGAATGCCGAAACTGAATTCCGGGAACATCCAGCCCGGGTTGGCGATGGGCATGTAGGGGAAGGCCTGGCCGATGACCGCGACCTTGGCCCCGCCACGCTCGAACCAGGTGTAATCCGGGAATTCGGCGGGTTCGTCCCACATCGAGTCAAAGATATTCTGGCCCAGGAACGGGAAAGGCAGATTGTCGACGATCTCCATCACGCGGTCGGTGCCGAAGGTCCATTCCCAGTGGCTTGTCATCGCGTCCACGCCCAGCGCGTTCATGACATTGACCATGTCCTGACCCTTGGTCAGGTGGCTGGTCATCGACCCGTGCCACGTGTCACCGCCATCCAGCAGGATCGCGTCGGGGCGGTCGGCCTTGATCGCCTTGACCACGGTGGCCACGCGGTCCATGCCGCCCATCTGGCCGTATTCCTTGCCCAGCGCGACAAAGTCCTGGTAGGTCAGCGCGTAAGCCTCTGGCGAGCCGGGCTGCAAGTTGAACATCTTGATGAAGTCGTTGCCCACGACATGGGGCGGCTTGCCCTTCACGTCGCCGACGCCCACGTTCCATTCGGGTTCGCGGAACCAGATGGGTTTCAGATGGGCATGAATATCGGTGATATGGACAATCGACAGATTTCCGAACGTGTCGAATTTCAGCAGATCATCTTGCGTCAGCGCCTGCTGCGCGGCCAGTTTGCCCCAGTTGCCGAAACCGGAAATGCCGTAAAGCGCAGACGCCGCGACAGAGGCTTGCAGGAACTCGCGTCTGGAAATCATGAGGGGGTTCTCCTAGTGGCACCTGTTTCGCGGGGAGGCGCGCAACATGCCAATCTTCGTAAGTGTGAATATAGCCGTGTAAAAAAAACGGCCGTCCAAGGGTGAGGCACGCCCGAAAGCGTGCCCCTGTTGGTATCAGTTGCGCACGGCAACCCCTTCGACATCGAGGCCCAGGCCGCGCGAGGCGACATACAGCTCGAGCGCCCGGAACTCGTCCGACCCCATGGGGAAGGATTCGGCACGCGTGTCACGGATGCAGCCGCGGAAGCGGTTATGCGTCGAGATCAGCTTGGCCTGTTTCAAGCGGTAGGTCGGAAAGCCGTTGATCTGGCCTTGGCTGAGGTGGTCGGCACGTATGTTCATGCCATAGTTTTCCTCGTGGCAGCTTGCGCAGGACAGTTCCAACTGGCCGTAGCGGGTGTAGTACATCTCTTTCCCGCGTTCCCAGTAGGGTTCCGCCTCACCGTCGATCTGCACCGCAACCGGCATGCCGCGCGACTGGACCGAAATGTAGGCGACCATGTTGTTCAACGGGCCGCTGTTCCATTTCAGCGCATCCGCTTCCATGCGTTCGGTGCGGCAGTTGTTGATGTAGTCTTCGGTCGACCACAACACGCCATCCGCGTTGACCTTGGGCATCGCGGCGCGAACGCCCTTCATGGACTCGGCAGCATCGCCGTGGCAATCCGCGCAGGATTGTCCAGCAGCGCCCTCGGCGGTGTTCCACATCGCCTCGCCGTCCTCGACACCCAGCATGGCCGGGTTTTCGAAATCGTCCATCTGCAGCGCGCGGGTTTCATCCGCGCGGAACAACCAGCCCGAATAGATTTCGGGCACCGCACCGTCCATGTGAGCGGCGGGTTCCGAACGCACTTTGAGCTGCAATTCGCCTTCGATGATAAGCTCTGCATCCGGATGCGGCTGCGCGGTGGCCGCGCCGGACAGCGCGACCGCACACATGGCCGCACTGGCCAACAGCTTGCTTAGGGTAAGGGTTTTCATACGTCTCCTCCCAGACTGGCGCATGACCATGTTGAATTAACCGACCGAAAGCTCTTTCGTCTCGGTGTAGACATTACCGCCATCTTCATACCAGGTGAAAACGACTTCGGTGGCGTCGCCAACCATGATGTCGAATTCGACATAGGGGTTCGCGGAAACGGCGCCTTCCAGCTCCATGTCGATGACCATGTCACCGCCATATTCGCAGGTGAAGCGGTTGATGATCTTGCGCGGGATGGTGTTGCCATCGGCATCCTTGCGCAGGCCGGTTTCCATGACGTGGCTGACCAGAGTCTTGATTTCGGCGGCCTTGCCGGCCGTTGCCGAGCGCGGCAGGCGGATGCGGGGTTTGACTTCGGACATGGTGTCTCTCCTAAAATCTGTCAGTTGGCAGGGATGCGGGCAGGCCTTAGCCGCCGCAACCGCCGATGGTGACTTTCACTTCGACCGCGGCTTGCTGGAAGCTGCCATCGGGCATCTTGGCGACGGCGAAAACGTCTTGCGTGCCGCCCAACCGGATACGGGTCGAGGCGCGGTGCGACCCGGCAGCGGGGCCGAACTTGAACACGGCCACACCCGGCGTCGGATTGCCGTCGGCATAGATCGCGATTTCGGCAGCGCCGGGCGCTTCGACCGAGATCGGAACAGTGTTGCCGTTTTCCGCGATTTCCGGGGCGGTGATCATGACATCGCCCTCGGTGACGGAAGCGCCGCCGGTATAGGCCGCAATCGCGTCATCCGCAGCAGCGCTCACGCTGATCGGCAACAGGGTGACCGTTGCAGCACCGAGGCCGAGTGCCATTGTTTCGCGTCTCGTAATCATGGGGGAATTCCTTTCGCAGTCAGAGAGGGACCGAGGGGCGCAGGGCCGCCTCAGTATTCGGTCAGGGTGGTCAGGTAGGCCACCACATCTTCGATCTGCTGAGCGGTCAGCAGCGTCGAGAAGGTTTCGGGATCATAGGCTTTCGCCGTGTAAGCGTTGCCGGGACGGATGTAGTCGGCCGGATCGTCATTGTAGAACACGGGCATGACGCTGCCGGGGAACGTGTTCTTGGCGTTTGCGACAATGCCACGCAGCTCTGCTTCGGACCACCGCGCGCCGACGCCGTCAAAGGTGGGGCCAACATTGCCCTGAAACGGCACATCGGGCATGGCAGAGTTTTCGTGGCAGGCCACGCAGTTGCCCAGAGACCGCGACGTCAGCACTTTCATGCCCTCTGCCGGGTCGCCCGGCACGCCGGTCAAGGAGGCCGGGATCGCGATCTCGTCTTCCCAGACAACATCTGCCGGTTTGATCTCTGCCGATGCGGATGCGCCCATGACGACCATCGCCGTGGCCAGTGCTGCGCTGATGAAACGTGAATTCATGGATGTCCTCCCAGACACGCAAATTGGTTGTGGCGCTCTCCCAAGCTCACCATTGGAATACTGTAGACCATGGGATGCCGTTGCCGCAAATGGAAATTCGATTTTTTGCATATTCTTTTAGCTGAATAAAAAAACCCCCGCCTTCCAGGGTGAAGTGCGGGGGAAATCTGTCAGTTTTCCAATTGCTTATTGCGCAGGGCGCATTTCGTCCAGGCGGCGGGCAACGTATTTCTGGAAATGCTCGTCGCCTTCATAGCCCTTCTCCAGCACCCATTCCAACATCAACCGGGTGCTGCCGCGTTCGAACGCGCCGGGCATGACAACTGCGGCCGATTCGCGCAGCCCGCCCGATTCGGGCGCCTCTTCCGGTGCAAAGATCAGGGTCGGCGTGAACACTACGCCCCAATGGCGCGCCATGTCGCGCTCTTCCAGCACCGTGCCGTCAAAATCGGTCACTTCCAGATTGCCGAACAGGTTCATCTGAACGACGAAGAAATCTTCTGACAGCAGGCGTTCGATCTCTGGATCGACATAGACCTCTTCGTGCATCTTCGTGCAGTAAATGCAGCCGCGCTGCTCGAACATCAGCAACAGCCGTTTGCCCTCGGCATTGGCGTCGGCCAGGTCGTCGCGCAGGTCGCGAAAGGTCTCCACGAACCAATCAGGCTTGTGCAACCCATCCTCGCCCAAAGGTGGCCCGGCACTGGCCGGGGTTGTCATCATAACGGCCGCCAGCAGCGCATAAGCGAATTTCAGCATTTTTGGTCCTCCCAGTCGTTAGCCCAAGGTTGCGGTCCACGGCATTTTGCGGACCATCCAATCAGCGATCAGGCTGATCGAATCGGTGGCGATCAGGATCGCGAACAGCACCAGCATACCCCCCATCACCTTTTCCACATGCGCCAGTTTCGACCGATGCTTGCCGACCCAGTTCAGGAACGGACGTGCGAAAAGCGCTGCTATCACGAAAGGGAAGGTCATCGCGATGCCATAGACGGCCAGCAACAGCCCGCCGCGCCAGACCTCTCCCATGCCCGACGCGACCATCAGGATCGCCGCCAATGCCGGGCCGACACAGGGCGTCCAGCCAAAGCCGAAGGCCAGCCCCATGACATATGACCCGATCACGGATTTCGGCGCACCCACATTTTCGATTCGGGCCTGTCGATACAGGAACCCGATCTTGATAAGCCCCAGGAAATGCAGGCCAAACCCCAGCAGCACGGCCGCTGCCACCCATTTCAGAATATCGCGATAGGCGATGAAAGCCTGCCCCAGCGCCGTCGCCCCCATGCCCAGCAGCACGAAGATACTGGTCACGCCCAGCGCGAAGGCGACCGAGGACAACACAAGGCGGCGCTGCGCACCGGGGGCCAGACCGCCCTCGTCGCGCAACTCCCCCATCGACAGCCCGGCCATGTAACACAGGTAAAATGGCACGATCGGCAAGATGCAGGGTGTGAAGAAAGACAACAGCCCGGCGAGCGCGGCCCCGGCATAACTGATATCGAACATGTGAGCGCCCTCCCAGTGCCCGGCCCCGGATGCTGGTTGCACGGGCCATAACAACATATTATATTGTTCCTATGTTAAGTAAGTTTCGTCAACTCACTCTTTTCGCCGTCATGACGGTTTTCGCGCAGGTCGCGCCCGCAGCGGCAGGCCCCGATAGCGGATTGCGCCTGCTGATGATCGAGCAAGCCGGTTGCGCGTATTGCGTGGCATTCAACCGCGATGTCGCGCCGATCTACGAAAAGACGGAACACGGCGCGACAGCACCGCTTTTTCATGCTGATTTGCGCGAGGATATGCCAGAAGGGATCACCCTCGCCTCGCGCCCTTATGTGACCCCGACATTCATACTTGTCGGGCCGGACGGGCACGAGTTATCGCGCATGACCGGGTTTCCGGGAGAGGATTTCTTCTGGCCCTACATCGCGCAAATGATTGAAGAAGCGGAAGATGCGGTTGCGGCATCCGCGGTAAACTGAGGGCTTTTGCGCACAATCCACAGTTTTCGGTGCTCTGAACTCGCAACATTCGTTCATATCTGTTATAGTCGTCGTAATGATAACGCGCCACAGTGGCGCAGCCATGACAGTAACGACCGGATCAACCACCTTGCCAGACGGGCAACCATTGGAGCATGGCACCCAGACAGAATTCGGGCGCCAGCCGGAGGAAGCGGGGCTTCCGCCGACCTCTGAAATTGGTCACGATGCCTTGCAGGCCGAAGCCCGCTGCGCCGCCGATTTCCTGAAAGCGATGGGGCATGAAGGTCGGTTGCTGATGCTGTATCACCTGTGCGAACGCGATTGTTCCGTGACAGAGCTGGAAAAACTGATCCTGTCGCGCCAAGCCGCCGTGAGCCAGCAACTGGCCCGGCTGCGCCATGAAAAGCTTGTCACCACCCGGCGCGAGGGGAACCAGATCATCTATTCACTGGCCGATGACCGCGTGCGCGAAACGGTGTTGATGATGCAGCGCATGTTCCGGCAAGCGAAGTTCTGATCCAGATCAAGGCGCGCCGACGGTTACGCGATTAATGTGCCCCACACTCGATTTATCTGGGGCGCGCGAAATGGATCTGATTCCGGTTGTAGACTATCTAGGCGAAAGCACTGTCGAAGCCCTGATGGGCCTGATTGTTGGCATGGTCTTCGGCGTTGCCGCGCAACGATCCCGCTTTTGTCTGCGCGCGGCCACGGTGGAATTCGCGCGCGGCCAGCTCGGGCCGCGCATGGCGATCTGGCTGCTGACCTTTTCGACCGCCGTGGTCTGGGTGCAGGGCGCGCAAATGCTGGGCCTGTTCCGGGCCGATGACGCGCGGCTTATGGCCGTGGCCGGATCATGGTCGGGCGCGGTGATCGGCGGGCTGATGTTCGGCGCGGGCATGGTGCTGGCGCGCGGCTGTTCGGGGCGGTTGCTGGTGCTGGCGGCGACCGGCAACCTGCGCTCTGTCATTGCCGGGATGGTGTTCGCCATCGTGGCGCAAATGGCGCTGTACGGCTGGCTGGCCCCCTTGCGCACATGGTTGGCCAGCCTGTGGACCACGGCCGGCGGGCGCAACATTCACCTGCTGAACATGGTCGGGGTGAACCAGAACCTTGGCCTGTGGGTGGGCATTGCCGCCGCCCTCATGGCGCTGTTCCTTGCCTTTCGCCACAAGCTGACATGGACCTCGCTGGTCTTTGCGTCCGGCGTGGGCTTCGCCGTGGCGCTGGGCTGGATCGCGACATGGACGCTCGCCCAGATCGCCTTCGACCCGGTCAACGTGACATCGGCCACCTTCACCGGCCCGTCGGCCAACACGCTGATGTTCTTCCTGGAACCCGCGCCGCGCCTGCGCTTCGATATCGGGCTGGTGCCGGGCGTGGTGCTGGGGGCGTTTCTGGCAGCGCTTTTCGCCAAGGAACTGAAATGGCAAGGTTATGATGGCGCCGACGCCATGCGGCGCTCGTTGATCGGGGCGGCACTGATGGGCTTTGGCGGGATGCTGGCCGGGGGATGCGCCATCGGGTCGCTGACCGGCGCGTCGGTCTTTGCCGCAACCGCGTGGCTGGCGCTTCTGAGCATGTGGATCGGCGCAGGGCTG
>JAAAPG010000118.1 GCA_009908405.1 Alphaproteobacteria bacterium
TTTGCCAATGCGCTGGTCGCCGAAGGCTGCGCGCCGGCTGACATGACATGGCGCGCGGGCGTTGATGTGCTGTGCTTGGGCGGCACCAAGAACGGGCTGATGGGGGTGGAAGCGGTCGTGGTCTTCGACGCCGCGAAAGCGTGGGAATTCCAGTTGCGCCGCAAGCGCGGGGGGCATCTGCCGTCGAAACATCGCTACCTGTCGGCGCAGATGCTGGCGTGGCTGGAAGGGGACTTGTGGCTGAACCTTGCCCGCCACGCCAACACCATGGCCGCGCGGCTGGAGGCGGGGTTGGCGGGACATGCAGACATCGCCTACCCGCGCGGCGGCAACATGCTGTTTGCCACATGGCCCCGCGCGGGGCATGACCGGCTGCAAGCGGCGGGCGCGGAATACTACCTGTGGCCCGACTTTGCCACATGGGACGACCCCGACCCGATCGGCGCGCGGCTGGTCACAAGCTGGAGCACGACGGAAAGCGACGTGGACGGCTTTCTGGCCACGCTCACGGGACAAAACGCGCTTCCATCCGGCGCGGCGCTTGGCTAGAGGACACGTCATGACCCAACTCACCATCCCCCGCCCCGACGATTGGCACCTGCACCTGCGCGACGGCGCCATGCTGGAAGGTATCGCGCCGGAATCCGCGCGCCATTTCGCCCGCGCGATCATCATGCCCAACCTTGTGCCGCCCGTGGTGACAGGGGCGCAGGCGGCGGCCTATCGCGACCGCATCCGCGCCGTCACGGGCGACGGCTTCACCCCGCTGATGACGCTTTACCTGACCGAAGACACCGACCCGGCCGACGTGGTTGCGGCGCACCGCGACGGGATCATCACGGCGGTGAAACTCTACCCCGCCGGGGCCACGACCAACTCGGCCAGCGGCGTGCGCGATTTCGACCGCGTCCGCCCGGTGCTGGAGGCGATGGCAGACGCGGGCATCCCGCTGTGCTGCCATGGCGAGGTGACGGACGCGGATATCGACATTTTCGACCGCGAAGCCGTGTTCATCGACCGCGTGCTGGACCCCATCCGCCGCAAAACGCCGGGGTTGCGCGTGGTGATGGAACATATCACCACCGCCGACGCCGTGGCCTATGTGCAAAGCCAGTCGCAAGATTTGGGCGCGACGATCACGACGCATCACCTGGTCATCAACCGCAACCATATCCTGGTCGGGGGGATCAAGCCGCACTACTACTGCCTGCCCGTCGCCAAGCGCGAAAGCCACCGCTTGGCGCTGGTGCAGGCGGCGACCTCGGGCGATGCGCGGTTTTTCCTTGGCACCGACAGCGCACCGCACAGCGATGACGCCAAGGAAAACGCCTGCGGGTGCGCCGGGTGCTTTACCGCGACCAACACCATGTCCATTCTGGCCCATGTGTTCGAGGCGGCGGGCGCGCTGGACAAGCTGGACGCCTTCGCCAGCCGCAACGGGCCGGGGTTCTACCGCCTGCCGGTCAACGAAGGCACCCTCACGCTGGAGAAATTCGACACCCCCGTCGCCTACCCCGCCAAGATCGACACCGGCGCGGGCCCCGTCACCGTGTTCGACCCCGGTTTCCCGCTGCATTGGCGCGTTGTCTGAAAGGTTTCCCGATGATCCCCACCTCATACCCTGATCGCGCTACCGCCGCCCGCCTGACGGCGCGGATGCTGCTGGACATCAAGGCGGTGCATTTCAACGCGCAAGAGCCGTTCACGCTGGCCTCTGGCCTGAAAGCGCCGACCTATATCGACTGCCGCAAGCTGATCTCTTTCCCGCGCATTCGCAGCACGCTGATGGATTTCCTGACCTGCCGCGTGCTGGAAGACGCGGGGATGGAAGCGTTCGACAATATCGCGGGTGGCGAAACCGCGGGCATTCCCTTTGCCGCGCTGGTGGCCGAACGCATGGCCCTGCCCATGACCTATGTGCGCAAGAAGCCCAAGGGCTACGGGCGCAACGCGCGGATCGAAGGCGCGATGGCAGAGGGCCAGCGCGTGCTGCTGGTGGAAGACCTGACCACCGACGGCGGGTCCAAGCTGAGCTTTGTCGATGCGATCCGCGACACCGGGGCGAGTTGCGCGCATACGGCGGTGATCTTTTATTACGGCATTTTCCCGGAAACCGAACCACGGCTGGCAGACCACGGGGTAAGCCTGCATTACCTGTGTACATGGTGGGACGTTCTGGCCGAAGCCCGGCGCGGCGAAGATTTCGACACCGCCACGCTGGACGCGGTGGAAGGGTTCTTGCGCAACCCGCGCGACTGGGCGGGGGCGTGAACACGCGCAAATGTGAAGCTGGCGGGCGCGCGGATGTCTTGCCTCTGACCGCGCGCTGGCGCAGGGATGTGGGATGAGGTTCCGTTTCGCCCTTCTGACCCTGATGATGGTCCTGATGCTGCCCTTGGGCGCGCTGAATGCGTGGGTTCCTTCAATGGCAGGCCAAACCACTCCGAGCGCGCAGATGGCGGCGACAAACGGCGTGCAAAGTCAGACAACCCGCAGCTGTCGCAGCGGGTTCCTGCCGGGGGCTGGCTGCGCCAAGTTCCTGGACGGCTCTGTCGAAAAGACAATGGGCGGGCCGAACAGTCAGGCCCCCGCTGCGCCGCGCCATACCGCGGCACGGACCCAGACCCGGCCTGCCCCGCCGCAAGGGCCACCCCGGAACGTGTAGCAGTTTCCCCGCGCTTGCGCGCAGAACCCGCTATACATTCAGGAAAACCCCATGCTGACACGCAGAGCTTTCACCGCATCGGCGGTGGCGTTTGGCTTATCTGCCTGCGCCAAACCCGCCCCCGTTCCCGCAACCCGCGCCGTGGCCCCGCCGCCGGCTTATCCGCCCATGCCCGTTTTCTATGACGCAATCAGCGACGAACCTTTCCCCGTGCCCGCCATCGCCCCCGGCAGCCTGCCCGCGCAGCATTGGCGGCAAACCGTGGCGAACCCATGGCCCGACCAGCCGCGTGGCACCATCATCGTGGACCCCGACGCGGGCAACCTGCATTTCGTGCAGTCCCGCGACACCGCGCTGCGGTATGGCGTCAGCGTGGGCGCCGAGGGGTTTGCCTGGTCGGGCACGGCGCGGCTGCAATTTTGCCGCAAATGGCCGCGCTGGAACGTGCCGGACAGCATGATCGCGCGGCAACCGTCGCTGGAACCCTATTCGGTCGCGAATGGCGGAATGGACCCCGGCCCCGACAACCCCATGGGCGCGCGGGCGCTTTACCTGTTCCAGAACGGGGTCGATACGCTCTACCGCGTTCACGGCGGGGCAGTTGCGCGCGATATCGGGCGGGCTGTTTCTTCCGGCTGCATCCGGCTGCTGGACCAGGATGTGATCGACCTGCACGAAAGGGCTGTTCACGGGGCACGCGTGGTTGTGCTGCCATCACTGATACCTGCGGGGCTTTCCGCGCTATTCTGACAGCGCCGGCAACGCGCCCGGCAAAGCTCCTTTCTGCCGGGCCAGTTTTCGGGCTATTTCGGTGGCGGCCCGCAAAACGCTTGCCAAAATATGTGTAGCTTTGTCATAAAACTGTGACGTTACTGTAAACTAACTGACAAGAACCGCCGCTAACAGGGCGGCACAACTATGACCCCAATGGGAGCGACACATGACGAAGACATTCCTGACCACGGTTGCCGCCGCGGCCCTGCTGGCCCTGCCTGCCACCGCGTTCGAACTCGACAGCCGCTACACCGATGCCGATGGCGACCTGATCGCCGACATCCCCACCGACGAATCGCAATGGCTCGACCCGTCGACGCTGATCTTCGCCTACACCCCGGTCGAAGACCCTGCCGTCTATGCCGAGGTCTGGCAGCCTTTCCTTGACCACATGTCCGAGCTGACCGGCAAGCCCGTGCAGTTCTTCCCCGTGCAGTCGAACGCGGCGCAGATCGAAGCGATGCGCGCGGGCCGTCTGCATGTCGCGGGCTTCAACACCGGGTCGAACCCGCTGGCCGTGGCCTGTGCAGGTTTCCGGTCCTTCGCGATGATGGCTGCCGAAGACGGATCTTTCGGCTACGAGATGGAAATCATCACGCACCCCGAATCCGGCATTTCCGCCGTCGACGACATCAAGGGCCGTCAACTGGCCTTCACGTCGGAAACCTCGAATTCGGGCTTCAAGGCGCCTTCGGCTATCTTGGCATCGGAATTCGACATGGTGCCGGGCGATGATTTCGACACCGCGTTTTCCGGTGCGCATGACCAGTCCATCCTGGGCGTCGTGAACAAGGATTACGACGCGGCGGCGATCGCGAACTCGGTGCGCAACCGCATGCTCGCGCGTGACGTCATCAGCGAAGACGCTTACGAAATCGTCTACACCTCGCAGACTTTCCCGACCACCGGCTACGGCACCGTCTACAACCTGCACCCCGACCTGCAGGAAAAGGTGCAGGAAGCGTTCTTCACCTTCGACTGGACCGGCACCTCGATGGAAGAAGAATTCGCCAACTCGGGCGAATCGCAGTTCATCCCGATCACCTTCCAGGACAACTGGGCCGTGATCCGTCAGATCGACGAAGCCAACGGCGTCAGCTATTCCTGTAACTAAGGTTTGCAGGCAAGATCATCCAAGGCAGGCAGGGGTCGCCCTGCCTGCTCTTTCCTGTTCAAGAAGGGCGCGAGATGCTGAAAATCGACGGTCTGGGCAAGACCTACAAAGCCGGAGACAAGGCGCTGAGCGACGTGTCTTTCGAAATTCCCAAAGGACAGGTCCTGGGCCTGATCGGCCCGTCCGGCGCGGGGAAATCCACGCTTATTCGCTGCATCAACCGCCTTGTGCAACCGACCACGGGCAAGGTGCTATTGAATGACCTGAACATTACCGGCCTGCGCACCGGCGACTTGCGCCGCGCACGCCGCCGGATTGGCATGATCTTTCAGGAATACGCGCTGGTCGAACGTCTGACCGTCATGGAAAACGTGCTGTCGGGCCGTCTGGGCTATGTCGGCTTCTGGCGGTCGTTTCTGCGCAAATACCCCGACGCCGATATTGCCAATGCCTACCGCCTGCTGGACCGCGTCGGGCTGATGCAACACGCCGACAAGCGCGCCGACGCGCTGTCGGGCGGGCAGCGGCAGCGGGTGGGCATTGCGCGCGCGCTGGCGCAAGACCCCGAATTGCTGTTGGTGGACGAGCCGACCGCCAGCCTTGACCCGAAAACCAGCCGCCAGATCATGCGGCTGATTGTCGAGATCTGCCGCGAGCGCGGCCTGCCCGCGATCATCAATATTCATGACGTGGTGCTGGCGCAGCAGTTCAGCGACCGCATCATCGGGTTGCAAGCCGGGCGCGTGGTGTTCGACGGCCCGCCCTCGGACCTGTCCGAAGACGCGCTGACGCTGATCTACGGGGCCGAGGACTGGACCGCCATGCGCAAGGGCGCGGATGAAGACGCCGCCGCCGAAGCCGAAGAGCAGGCCGAAGCCGCAAAGATGATGGGCGCGCTATGAGTGACGCCGCCTATCCGACCCGGTGGCGCCGCCCGCCCATGATGGTGAAATCGCACTTCTGGCGCATTGCCCTGACCCTGGGCGCGATCATCTACCTGTTGCTGGCCTTCAGCACGATCGAAGTCAACTATGCCCGCGTGGTCGAAGGGCTGTCGCGCGCGCAACGCTTTGTCGCCGGGTTCCTGCAACCCGATTTCACCTCGCGCAGCAAGGACATCTGGATCGGTATTTCCGAAAGCCTGACGATGACCTTCACCTCGACCGTGGTGGGCGTCATCATCTCTGTGCCCATCGGGCTGGGCGCCGCGCGCAACATCGCGCCGCGCCCGGTTTACCTGGTCTGCCGCAGCATCATCGCCATCAGCCGGTCGCTGCAAGAGGTGATCATCGCGATCTTTCTGGTGGCCCTGTTCGGCTTCGGCGCGTTTGCCGGGTTCCTGACGCTGTCCTTCGCGACCATCGGCTTCATCGGCAAGCTGCTGGCCGAGGATATCGAGGATATCGACGAAGCCCAAGCCGAAGCGATCCGCGCCACCGGGGCAAGCTGGGTGCAACTGGTCAATTACGGTGTACAACCGCAGGTCATGCCGCGCCTGATCGGGCTGTCGCTGTATCGGCTGGACATCAATTTCCGCGAATCCGCGGTCATCGGCATTGTCGGCGCGGGCGGTATTGGCGGCACGCTGAACACCGCACTTGGGCGCTACGAATATGACACGGCAGGTGCGATCCTGCTGATTATCATCGCGATCGTCATGCTGGCCGAGTATTCGTCCGGCTACCTGCGGAGGTTCCTGAAATGAGCGTGACCGACGCGCAAACCCCGATCTGGCGGCATCGCACGCCCAAAACCCGCCTTGCGCTGTGGGGCGGCTGGCTGGCCTGCGTGGCGCTCTTTGTCTGGTGTTGGCAGATGATGACCGAACGCACCATCTGGGCGTTCGTCTATGACGCGCCTGTCGCCGCGAATGACCTGCTGGGCCGCGCCTTTCCGCCGAAATGGGGGTATATCGAAAGCCTGCTCTGGCCCTTGTGGGACACGATGAACATTGCGACGCTGGGCACCTTGCTGGGGATCGTGCTGGCGGTGCCGCTGGCCTTTCTGGCGGCCAGCAACACCACGCCGTCGCGCCATGTCCTGCGCCCCATCGCGCTGTTCCTGATCGTGGCGTCACGCTCCATCAACTCTCTGATCTGGGCGCTTTTGCTGGTGTCGATCCTTGGGCCGGGCATTCTGGCCGGGATCATCGCCATCGGGCTGCGGTCGGTCGGGTTCATCGGCAAGCTGCTGTATGAGGCGATCGAGGAGACCGAGGTCAGCCAGGTCGAGGCCGTCACCGCGACCGGCGCAAGCCAGGCGCAGATCCTGAACTATGCCATCGTGCCGCAGGTGCTGCCCAGCTTCTACGGCATCAGCGTGTTCCGCTGGGAT
>JAAAPG010000028.1 GCA_009908405.1 Alphaproteobacteria bacterium
GTTTGCCCCGCATGGGCAAAATCTGGACGGGCTGACCGTGCCGGTGGACTGGACGGATGACACCTTCATCCCGTTCAACTGGGGCTATGCGGCCTGGGTCTATGACAAAACCCGCGTGGAAAACCCGCCCGCCAGCTTTGCCGAACTTGTCACCCGCGACGACCTGTCGCTGATCTGGCAAGACCCGCGATCATCCGCTTCGGGCTTGGCGCTGTTGTTGTGGGTCGACCAGCTTTACGGCGCGGATTCCGGGCCGGTCTGGGCCGCTTTGTCCGAGCGCACCGTGACCGTGACCGCCGGGTGGTCCGAAGCTTACGGGCTGTTTTCCGAAGGCGAATCGGACATGGTGCTCAGCTACACCACCTCGCCCGCCTATCACATCGTCGCGGAAGAGGATGACAGCAAGGCCGCCGCGATATTCGAGGAAGGCCATTACTTCATGGCCGAAGTCGCGGGCGTGCTGGACGGTGCCGAAAACCCCGACTTGGCGCAAGATTTCATGGCCTATATCCTGTCGCCCGAATTTCAGGACATGATCGCCTATGGCAACTGGTCCTACCCGTCTGCCCTGCCGCGCGACAACTGGCCAGAGGTCATGCGCGACCTGCCCCTGCCCGACACCGCCCTGTTTTATGACGAAACGCAAGCCGAAGACCGCCGCAGCCCGGCACTGGACCTTTGGCTACAAGGCATGACCCGGTGACACGCGCCCGCACCATGACCCTTGCCATGGCAAGTGTCGTGGCACTGTGGCTGCTAGCGCTGAATTTCGGCGCGCTGGGCGCTGTGGCCTGGCGCGCCGAGGGCTTGACGGGGCTGCGTGCATCCGACTGGGCCGCCGTGCGTTTCACGCTTCTGCAAGCGTTTCTGTCCGCGCTTTTGTCGGTTGCGCTGGCCGTGCCGGTGGCGCGCGCCTTGGCACGGCGGCAATTCGCCGGGCGCGGCCTGCTGATAACGCTGATGGGCGCGCCCTTCATCCTGCCCACGCTGGTCGCGGTGCTGGGCCTGCTGGCGGTGTTCGGGCGCTCGGGGCTTGTGAACGATGCGCTATCGCTGGTCGGGCTGGGGCCGGTCAACATATACGGGCTGCACGGCGTGGTTCTGGCGCATGTGTTCTACAACCTGCCACTGGCCACCCGAATCATCCTGCAAGGCTGGGCGGCCATTCCGGCGGAACGGGTGCGGCTGGCGGTGTCGCTGGGGTTTTCCCCGAGCGACCGGTTGCGCCACCTTGAAGCGCCGATGCTGCGAGAGGTGGCGCCCGGCGCGTTCCTGCTGGTGTTCCTGATCTGCCTGACCAGCTTTGCCGTGGCGCTGGCCCTGGGCGGCGGACCACGTGCGACCACGGTGGAACTGGCGATCTACCAGGCATTTCGCTTCGATTTCGACACGGGCCGCGCCGCCGCATTGGCGCTGGTGCAATTCGCGCTCTGCCTTGGCGCGGGTCTGCTCGCGCTGCGCGTCGCACTCCCCTCCGGCCTTGGCGGGGGCCTCGACCGGCCCTTGCCAAGGATGGACTACCGGCCCCGCGCCGCGTGGGGGGATGGCACGCTTATCACGCTTGCCGCCATGTTCCTGCTGGTGCCATTGGCGCTGATCGTGTTGCGCGGGGCGCCGCACCTGTCCAGCCTGCCCGCACCCATATGGCAGGCGGCCTTGCGCTCGCTTTGGGTCGCGCTGGGGGCCACCGTCCTGACAACGGCTTTCGCGCTGATACTCGCCCATGCGATCCTGGCACTGCCCCGGTTCGGCGCGACGGGATTGGAATGGCTGGGGCTGGCGGCGCTGGCCGCGTCGCCGCTGGTCATCGGAACCGGGCTGTTCCTGATCCTGCGCCCGATTACGGACCCGCGCGCCATGGCGCTTGCGGTGACGATGCTGGTCAATGCCGGGCTGGCGCTGCCTTTCGCGCTGCGGCTGATCCTGCCCGCGCTGCGTGACAGCCACGCCACGCAAGGGCGGTTGGCCCTGTCGCTTGGGCTGCACGGCGCGGCGCGGCTGCGGCTGGTCACATTGCCACGCCTGCGCCGCCCGCTGGGCTTTGCCGCCGGGCTGACCGCCGCGCTGTCGATGGGCGATCTGGGCGTGATCCTGCTGTTCGCCGAGGCAGAGCGCGCCACGCTGCCGATGCAGCTTTACCGCCTGATGCAGGCCTACCGGCAGGATGACGCGGCGGGGGCGGCCTTGCTGCTATTGCTGGCCAGCCTGCTGCTGTTCTGGGGCTTTGACCGTTGGGGGCGCGCCGATGCTGCGGCTTGAGGATGTCACGATCCGGCAGGGCGGGTTCCGTCTGACAGCGAATTTCGCGCTGTCACGGGCCGCGCGCGTCGCGGTGATCGGGCCCTCGGGCGCCGGGAAATCGACCCTGCTGGGGGCGATTGCAGGGTTCCTGCCCCATGACGGTATCATCACGTGGACAGGGCAAGCCCTGCCGGATGACCCCGGCGCGCGGCCCGTGTCGATCCTGTTCCAGGACAACAACCTGTTTCCGCATCTGAGCATGTTGGACAATGTCGCGCTGGGGCTGAAACCCTCGCTGCGGCTGACCATGGCAGAACGGGCACAGGTGCAGGACGCGCTGGCCCGCGTGGGGCTGGAGGGGCTGGATACACGCCGCCCCGCCGAGCTTTCAGGCGGGCAGCAAAGCCGCGTCGCGCTGGCAAGAACGCTGATCCGCGCGCGGCCGGTGCTGTTGCTGGACGAACCCTTCGCGGCACTCGGCCCGGCGCTGAAGGCTGAAATGCTGGATCTGGTCGCGGATATCGCGCGTGACACGGGCGCGACGCTGCTGATGGTCAGCCATGACGTGAACGATGCCCGCGCGATCTGCCCCCACACCGTGTTGGTGGCCGATGGCGTGGCACACCCACCCCGGCCAACGAAGGCGCTGCTCGACAATCCCCCGCCGGAATTGCGCGCCTATCTGGGCTAGATCACGGCGCCACGCGCGCGCCGAAAATGGCGGAACCCACGCGGATATGGGTCGCGCCATGGGCGATGGCGGTTTCGAAATCATCCGACATGCCCATCGAGAGGCCGGTCAGGCCGTTGCGGGCCGCAATGTCGGACAGCATCTGGAAATGGGTGGCGGCATCTTCATCCACCGGGGGGATGCACATCAGGCCCAGCACCGGCAGGCCCAGCGTGCGACATTCGGCGATCATCTCATCGGCGTCGTCGGGCAGGATGCCGGCTTTTTGCGGTTCCGCCCCGGTATTGACCTGCACGAACAGATCGGGGCAGCGGCCCTGCTCGTCCGCCAGCCGGGCAAGCGTGCGGGCGAGTTTCGGGCGATCGACCGAATGGATCACGTCGAACAGGTCCATCGCCTGACGGGCCTTGTTGCTTTGTAGCGGCCCCAACAGGTGCAGCTCGACCGGGCCGAATTCGTCGCGAAAGCCGGGCCATTTGGCCGCCGCTTCCTGCACGCGGTTTTCGCCGAACACGCGATGGCCCGCGTCCAGCACCGCGCGCACGCGGGCATCTGGCTGCACCTTGGACACCGCGATCAGCTTGGCGGAGCCGGGCGCGCGGCCTGCATTGGCCTCGGCGGCGGTGATCCGGTCCTGTATCTGGTCAAGCGACATGGCGCGTCTTATCTCCCGATGAAAACGCGGCGGGCTTTTGCGCGGCCCGTCGGATTTTCCAATTCTATCTCTGCGCCATAAGTAAGGCCGCCATCGGTTTCGCCCACGAATTTCATCCGCAACCGGCTGCGGGCATATAGTTTCGCCGCGGCGCGGTCGGCACCGGGCACGGCGGCGGGGCGCTCCCAGACAATGCCCATGCGCGCATCGCCGGATATGGACAGGCCCGGCTGCTCTGCCCAGGCGGCGGGGGCGAACAGGATTATGCAGATCAGGACAAGTTTGGCCATGTTATCGGCCCAAGCTGCGCACATCGTCGCTGGCGCCCATGAACACGCCCCCCACGCCGTCAAGCGCGGCAGAGGTGGTTTCGCAGCTTGCCAATAGGCAGACGGCCAGCATGGTTGAAAGAAATGTCTTTATCATCGACCCGGACCAGAGGTTACTTTGCGCAGACCGTAATGCACAGCGCGGGTTTCGAAAAGATGGGCTTAGTCAAAAAGAAAAGAGCGGGCACGAGGCCCGCTCTTCGCGTCGTTCAATCCGGGTTGGATCAGAACGTGAATGCCAGACCGAAGTCAGCCATGGTCATCGAGTCGGTGGTTGCACCAACGTCGAAGGTGTCGCGAACGATACCAGCCTTGATGGACGCACCGCCACCCAGGTCGTATGCAGCGCCGACACCGAGGTCGACGTTCTCGTCGAAGCCGCGGTATGCGAATGCGGTGACGGTGGTTGCGTCGAACGAACCTTCAGCCGACAGGCCGTAGTGGGTACGCGAATCGGTTGCACTTGCTGCGAGGGCAGTGCCCAGATCGCCACCGGCGCGGCCGACGAAGGCTTTCGCCTTGAACATGTCCATTTCGTACTCGAGCGAGGCAACGATGTGCGAAGACTTCGTGGAGAAGTTGTTCGCAACAATTACCGACGAGGAGTTCGAGCGGGCGTATTCGTAACCGATGGCACCGGTCAGACCTTCCCAGGTGTACTTCGCACCCAGCGAGATCACGTTGTCGCGCAGTTTACCAGTCGGGTCCCCAACAAGCACCAGGGCCGGGGTCAGCGACACGCCGCGGGCGACGTTGTTCTGGCTCAGGCCGATGTAACCGGTGAAACCGTCGATGCTGTATTCGTACAGGGCGCCGGTGTCGTAGTCGTTGCCGGTGAACAGGCCAGCGAAGCCAGCGCGGTCCAGGTATGCAACCTCGTTCAGGTCGCCCAGGCCGGTCAGGCCAACGCCATACAGGTCGCCAGCCGCAGCGCGTGCAGCCGAGGACACGTCGCCGAAGGTCAGTTTGCCGAATTCGCCGGAGATGAACACGGTGCCCGAGTTCATGACAGTGCCGCCAGCGGCGCCGGTAGCACCGTCAGCGTCGAACGATGCGCCGAATGCCAGGCCGCCATCGGTTTCACCGGACATGGTGAACGTGACAATGGCTTCGCTGGTCATGCGCACATCGTCACCGTCGTACACGAAACCCATCTCGGCGGAGCCCGACAGAGCGACCTCAGCAGATGCAACGCCTGCCGACATGACCAGGGCGGTCGAAGCAAGAAGAAGCTTTTTCATTTTATTACCCTCGTTATCTTAGGATGTCCTCGCCTCACCCTAGTGGCGAGGTCTGAGCCTGTTTCATCCTTTCGGCCTGTTTTTTCAAGCGCAAGCGAAGCGGGGCGGGGCGATCCGGCCAACATGATGCAGATTTGTCACGCAATCCCTTTGCCCCATGCTGCGTGGCGGTCTGCTCGGGCCTTGTTCCGTGGTGGCGAACGGGCTACAGAAGGACAACGCTACATAGGGGCAATGCGATGGGTTGGAACGGCATTTCGCGCGGACTGGTGCTGACGGGCACGGCTTTGTTGCTGGCAGGGTGCGGCGGCGGCTTGGGCTTTGGCAATTTCCTGTCAGGGGGGGAGCGGTCGCGCCAGGCCGCGGCCGAGATTCACCAGGAAGCGCGTGAACGGCGTGGAAATGCCAATCAATCCACGGTCTGGGACCTGTTTTCCAACGCGCAGCCGCCCTCGACCACGGTCGAAGTGAACAAATACCTTTGGAATGCCTCGCTTGAAGTGCTGGATTTCCTGCCGGTGCAATCGGTTGACCCGTTCTCTGGCGTGGTGGTCACGGGCTATGGCACGCCGCCCGGCGGCGGGCGCGCCTACCGCGCCGCGATCCTGGTCAATGACCCGGCTTTGGATGCGCGCTCGCTGAACGTGGCGATCATGACGCGCGGCGGCCCCGCCAGCCGCGAAACGATTCGCGCGGTGGAAGATGCCATCCTGACCCGCGCGCGCCAGTTGCGGATTCGCGACCGCAACCTGTAGATTCTGGACCTTCGCGCAGCGTGGCGCTACAGATGCCGGGCCGGTCGCGCCCGGCGTTTTGCGTTCAGCCCCAAGGAAGTGACATGTCCCAAGCCCAAGACGCGCGTTACCAGCCGCAAGCGTTGGAACAGAAATGGCAAACCGCCTGGGCCGAGGCCGAGGTGTTCACCGCCCTCCGCGACCCCGCCAAGCCCAAGTATTACGTGCTGGAGATGTTCCCCTACCCGTCCGGGCGCATCCATATGGGGCATGTGCGCAATTACACGATGGGCGACGTGGTCGCGCGGTATAAAGCGGCGCAAGGGTTTTCGGTGCTGCACCCGATGGGCTGGGACGCGTTCGGGATGCCCGCGGAAAACGCCGCGATGGAACAGGGCGGGCACCCGAAGGACTGGACCTACGGCAACATTGCCATCATGCGCGACCAGATGAAGCCCCTGGGCCTGTCGATTGACTGGTCCCGCGAATTCGCCACCTGCGACCCCGAGTATTACGGCCAACAGCAGGCCATGTTCATCGACATGCTGCACGAGGGGTTGGTTTACCGCAAGAACGCTGTGGTGAACTGGGACCCGGTGGACATGACCGTGCTGGCCAACGAGCAGGTGATCGACGGCAAGGGCTGGCGATCTGGCGCCGAGGTGGAACGCCGCGAGCTGACGCAGTGGTTCTTCAAGATCTCGGACTACAGCGCCGAATTGCTGGAGGCGATCGACGGGCTGGCGGACTGGCCCGAAAAGGTGCGGCTGATGCAGCGCAACTGGATCGGCCAGTCGCGCGGGTTGCAATTCGCGTTCTCAACCGTGGGCGCGCCCGAGGGCTTCGACCGGATAGAGGTGTACACCACCCGCCCCGATACGCTGATGGGGGCGTCGTTTGTCGGCATTTCGGCAGATCACCCGCTGGCGAAG
>JAAAPG010000162.1 GCA_009908405.1 Alphaproteobacteria bacterium
GGATGTGGTTGTCTACCACTACCGGGGCTATGCGCCCTCGACCGGCACACCGTCCGCATCCGCCTTGCTGACCGACGCGATCACGATCCATGACACGCTGGACGGTCCAGTGACGGCGGTGGGGTTCAGCATCGGCAGCGGGGTTGCGGCGCATCTGGCGGGTGCGCGCGACCTGGACCGGGTGGTGCTGGCGACACCGTTCGACAGCCTGACACAGGTCGCCGCCGACAGTCTGCCCTATCTGCCGGTGCGCTGGCTGTTCCGCCACGAGATGGACGCGGCTGGACCGCTTCAGACCACGACAGCCCCGGTCACGCTCTTTTTCGCCAATGCCGACGAGGTGATTCCCCCGGCCCGCGCAACCGCCTTGGCAGATGCCCTTCCACGAGCGCGCGTGACCCGCCTGCAAGCGGGTCACAACGACATCTACAATCATCCCGATTTCGTGCCCGCGCTGCGCCGCGCGTTACGTTGAGGCGCGGCCTTCAAGGTCTTCGGCCACGGATTCTGCACGGGCGGCAAGTTCCGACAAGCCGTCGGTCAGGTCTTGCGGCACGATCGGCACTTCGACCTTTTGTGCAGGCCGCGCGTGCAGACGCGAGATTTCCTCGCGCATCGATTCGATCTGCGCTTCGGCGTCTTTCAGCTTGTCCTCGACCGCGGCGGTCTTGTCGGCCAGCATCAACCCCGACATCAGCAACATGCGTTCCGACGGGACGCGACCGATCTGGTTCAGCAATGTTCGCGCCTCGGCATCCAGCATGGCCGCCGCCGCAAGCAAGAACTGTTCTTCGCCGGGCTGACAGGCGACGGAAAAATCCTTGTGGCCAATCGTAATCGTCTGTTCAGGCATCACGTTCCCCTGCTTCCATGAGCGGCTTCAATTCGCCCAGGACATCTTCCATTTCCGCCAATTCCGCGGCACGCTCGGCGCGCAAGGCTTCAAGTTCCGCCAGAAGCGACCGATTGACGGTGCTTGGCTCGATCACCTGCGCTTCGACCCCTTCGCGCAACTGGCGATTGGCCTCGATCAGCTTGGAATTTGCCTTTTTCAGCCGCAGCATTTCCAGGCTTTGCAGGTCAAGCTGCTCGGTCATGCGCGCCAAGCGCCGCTCCAACGAGGTCACGGAACTGTCCTGGCGCTGGCGCACCGCGTTCACGCGCTCGGAAAGCTGCGCGGTTTTCGCGCGCTCGGCGTCCAACTCTGCTTGCAGGCGCGCGGTCTCAGAGCCGTCGGGCGCGGGCGCAGAGGGCTGCTGCGCAATTTGCCCCGCCGCCGCCGAAATACGGTCCAGTGCGCGCGACAGGCGCGTTTCAATTTGTTGTATATCCGTCATGCCTGCTCTTTCCAAATTGGCGCTTTCACATGGCCGAATCATTCCATGCAGGGTATGGCAACCCACGCTGGGCCAGCCTACCCCCAATTTTTCGGCTTTCCAACCGTGGGGCATCGCGAAGCGCAGCGCATGAGCCAAATTGCTTGCAGCACAGGCCAGAAGCCCTATGATCCCGGCGCGTTGCGCTACCGCTAACACCGCCTGTTTCCAGCCCAAGGAAGACCCGACGTGGATATTGCCGCTTTGAAGACCGCGAACCCCGACCACTGGATGAAAGCCACCGCCATTCGCGCGCTGGCCATGGATGCCGTGCAGGCCGCCAAGTCGGGCCATCCGGGGATGCCGATGGGCATGGCCGACGTGGCGACCGTGCTGTTCGACAAGCACCTGAAATTCGACGCAAGCGCGCCGGACTGGGCCGATCGCGACCGCTTCATCCTGTCGGCCGGGCACGGGTCAATGCTGATCTACGCGCTGCTGTACCTGACCGGCTACAAGCAGATGACGCTGGAGCAGATCAGGAATTTCCGCCAATGGGGCGCGATCACCGCGGGCCACCCGGAATACGGCCATGTCGAGGGTGTCGAGACCACGACAGGCCCCTTGGGCCAGGGCATTTCCAACGCCGTGGGCTTCGCCATGGCCGAAGAAAAGCTGCGCGCCGAATTCGGGGCCAAGGTCGTGGATCATCACACCTATGTCATCGCGGGCGACGGCTGCCTGATGGAAGGGATCAGCCACGAGGCGATCGGGCTGGCCGGCCACCAGAAGCTGGGCCGCCTGATCGTGCTGTGGGACAATAACGACATCACCATCGACGGGTCGGTCAGCCTGTCGGACCGCACCGACCAGCGCGCGCGCTTTGCCGCGGCGGGTTGGCATGTGCTGTCCTGTGACGGGCATGACCCCGCCGATATCGACCGCGCCCTGACCGAAGCCAAGGGCAGCGACCGCCCCGTGCTGATCGACTGCAAGACCGTGATCGGTTTCGGCAGCCCCGCCAAGGCGGGCACGGCCGGTGCGCATGGCGCGCCCTTGGGCGATGCCGAGATTGCCGCGACCAAGGCGATCTATGGCTGGGACCATGGGCCGTTCGAAATACCGTCCGATGTGCTGGACGCCTGGCGCGCGATCGGCGCGCGCGGGGCAACGGCGCATGAGGATTGGAAAACGCGCTTTGCCGCTTTGTCCGCCACCAAGCAGGCCGAATTCACCCGCCGCATGGCAGGCGAGGCGCCGAAGAAGCTGGAAAGCGCCATCCGCGCCTTCAAGAAGCAGATCGCGGAAAGCGCACCGAAGGTCGCCACGCGCAAATCCTCGGAAATGGTGCTCGAGGTGGTCAACACCGTTTGCCCCGAAACCATCGGCGGATCTGCGGACCTTACGGGTTCGAACAACACCAAGACCGCCGGGCTGGGCGTGTTCGCGCCCGAGGACCGCAAAGGCCGCTACGTGTATTACGGCATCCGCGAACATGGCATGGCCGCCGCGATGAACGGGCTGGCGCTGCATGGCGGGCTGAAACCCTATGGCGGCACCTTCATGTGTTTCACCGATTACGCGCGCGGCGCGATGCGGCTGTCGGCGCTGATGGGCGTGCCCGCGACCTATGTCATGACGCATGACTCGATTGGTCTGGGCGAGGACGGGCCGACCCATCAGCCGGTCGAACACTTGGCCATGCTGCGCGCCACGCCCAATATGAACGTGTTCCGCCCCTGCGACACGGTGGAAACGGCCGAAGCCTGGGAACTGGCGCTGACCAGCGCGCGCACGCCGTCGGTGCTGGCGCTGACCCGGCAGGGCCTGCCCACCTACCGCACCGATCACAAGGTCAGGAACCTGACCGCCCAGGGGGCCTATGTGCTGGCCGATGCCGAGGGCAAGCGGCAGGCCATCCTCATGGCGACCGGGTCCGAGGTGGAAATCGCGATGCAGGCGCGCGACCTGTTGCAGGCGGAAGGTATCGGCACGCGCGTGGTTTCTTTCCCCTGCTGGGAGCTGTTCGAAGAGCAGCCAGACGCCTATCGCCGCAAGGTTTTGCCCGCAGGGCCGGTGCGCGTGGCAGTGGAAGCCGCGATCCGCTTCGGCTGGGACCGCTGGCTTTACGGCGAACGCGGGCGGCGCGAGAAATCGGGCTTCGTGGGCATGCACGATTTCGGCGCCTCCGCCCCCGCGCCGACCCTTTACAAGGAATTGGGCATCACGGCAGAGGCCGTGGCGGAAAAGGTCAAATCCCTGCTGTAACCGTTATCGTAGGGTGCGTGCTTGGCACGCACCCCAACCTGACCAGCCGAAAAAGGGCGGCCCGCTGGGCCGCCCTTTTTGCATTGGTTTACATGCTACCAGATTATTCTGCCGCGTCGAGCTTTGCGCGCTCCGCCTCGATCTCGGCGGCCTTCTTCTCGACCTGTTCGACGATATGCTCGACCATCTGGTCGTTGCTCAACTTGTGGCTTTGCTTGCCCGCCAGATACACCATGCCCGACCCGGCCCCACCGCCGGTAAAACCGACATCGGTCATCAGCGCCTCGCCCGGACCGTTCACAACGCAGCCGATGATCGACAGGCTCATCGGCGTCTTGATATGCGCCAGCCGCTCTTCGAGTACACCAACCGTCTTGATCACGTCGAACCCTTGCCGCGCGCAGGACGGGCAGGAAATGATGTTCACGCCCCGGTGCCGCAGGCCCAGCGATTTCAGGATCTCGTAGCCGATCTTGACCTCTTCCACCGGGTCCGCCGACAGCGACACGCGGATCGTGTCGCCGATCCCCATCCACAACAGGTTTCCAAGGCCGATCGCGGATTTCACAGTGCCGGACACCATGCCACCGGCTTCGGTTATCCCCAGGTGGATCGGCGCATCGGTCGCTTCGGCCAGGCCCATATAGGCCGCGGAAGCCAGGAACACGTCCGACGCTTTCACGCTGATCTTGAACTCGTGGAAATCATTGTCCTGCAGGATGCGGATATGATCGAGGCCCGACTCGATCATCGCGTCGGGGCAAGGCTCGCCATATTTTTCCAGCAAGTCCCGTTCCAGCGACCCGGCATTCACCCCGATGCGGATGGAACAGCCGTGGTCGCGCGCGGCCTTGATGACCTCGCGCACGCGGGTCGCGTCGCCAATGTTGCCGGGGTTGATGCGCAGGCAGGCGGCCCCCGCCTCGGCGGCCTCGATCGCGCGTTTGTAGTGGAAATGGATATCGGCGACGATGGGCACCGGGCTTTCGCGGCACACCTCGCGCAGCGCGGCGCTGGCATCGGTGTCGGGCACAGAGACACGGACAATATCGGCCCCTGCATCGGCGCAGGCCAGAACTTGCTTGATCGTGGCCGCCGCATCGCCGGAATCGGTGTTGGTCATGGTCTGCACGCTGATCGGCGCATCCCCGCCGACCGGGACAGTGCCGACCATGATCTGGCGGGATTTGCGGCGCTCGATATTGCGCCAAGGGCGGATATGATTGTGATCCATCGTGCAAGCCTTATGCCATGCTGCGTTGGGTGTGACATAAACCAAGAGGGGCGCTGCGACAAGCAACGCCCCCCGGAAATGCCGTAATTCGAAACCGCCCTAAGGCTGGACTTCGGCCACGTTGACGAAGCTGCGCAAATCCTGATCACCCGACAGATCGGCGGTGTCAAAGGAATCGCTCACCGCGTCCGGGCTCAGCGCGATGCGATCCACGACTTGTGCCCCGGGTGCGGTCGGACCGTAGGGCTGTCCATCGACAAGCAGGTAGACAGAACCGGAATTGCCCGCGCGCAAGACCGCCGGTTCCTCGGTCCGGGGCACGGCGTAACGCTCGCCCGCATCGAGAACCTTTTCGAACAGAACGGTTCCTTCCGCGCTGCGCACACGAACCCAGCTTGGCCGCACAGCCAGAACCTCGACCTGCGGCGGTCCGTCACGACGTACCTGGATGGCCTGGCTGTCGCCAGTTGCCTCGTTCAACGCCAATCCGATCGCGTCCGCGACATTATCGGCCGTGGACGAAGCCTCGTCATCCGGTTCGGGCCGGATCGCGCCGATGGGGCCATCGCGCGACACCATGATCGGCGCATCCAAGGCTTCGGGCCGATAGGTGCGCACGACACCCTGTGCTGTTTCGGTTGCCGGGGCGGTCGCGTCGGTGCCAGCGCCACGCGAGGCCCCCGCCGTGGGCAGGACGGGGCCCGCCTCCGCACGATCCATACGCGGTGCCGCACCCGAGGCGACCGGATCGAGATCCGCCATCACCTCTGGTGGCTGGTCCGCGGGGGCAAGCTGGACACGCTGGACTTCCTTCAACACGGTCCAGCCGCCAAAGCCGAGCCCAACGACAAGCGCAAGAACCACGGCCACCGACCCAAGCGCGCCGTAGTCGATGCTGCGCCAGAATGGTTCGGGGCCATCTGCCAGGCGCGTGCGCGACAGCAGACCTTGCGACAACTCACCGGAATACACAGGGTCCATCCGGGGTTTCGACGGCTGGCTGCGATCCAGGTCCGAGTTGATCGCGAAATTGGTTTCCGCGCAGAATTTCTGGTAGCACCAATCGGGGTCCATCCCCAGGTAGCGCGCGTAGGAGCGCACGTAGCCCGCGACGAAACTCGGCGCTTCGAACGCGGACAAATCGCCGGATTCGATTGCCGCGATATAAGTCGCCCGAATGTGCAATTCGCGTTGAACGTCCAGAAGCGACTTGCCCATCGTCGCACGCTCACCGCGGATGATGTCGCCCAAACGCACCTCGGACTCGTCAAAGCCCGCATATTGACCGTCATCTACCGGTCTATCCTTGGATTTACTGCCAAACCAGTCCATTGCCCGCCCTTTGACCGCTTGCCGACCCCATGAGGTCAGGCCTGTACACATTATCGACATCTTTCGTGCCGCTATGTGCCCCAGTATAAGGGTTTTCGCATTTAATTGAAGTACTAACCCACGTCAGGCCGACATTTCGGCACGATTTAGCGCACAATGCGACCACAAACCGTCCATCGCGCGCACCAGATGATCGATCATCCTGGGATCGTGCACGGGGGACGGTGTGAAGCGCAGCCGTTCCGTACCACGCGGCACGGTCGGGAAGTTGATCGGCTGCACATAGATTCCGTAATCGGTCAGCAACATGTCCGAAATCGCCTTGCAATGCACCGGATCGCCGACATGCACGGGCACGATATGGCTGCCATGGTCGATGATCGGCAGGCCAAGCCCCCGAAGACGCAATTTCAGAATGCGGGCATGGTCCTGCTGCTTGTCACGCAGGTGCTGCGCGGTTTTCAGGTATTCGACCGACGCGGCGGCCCCGGCGGCCACGGCAGGCGGCAGCGAGGTTGTGAAGATGAACCCCGGCGCATAAGACCTTATCGCATCACACATTTTCGCCGATGCGGCGATATAGCCGCCCATCACGCCATAGGCTTTGGCCAGCGTTCCGTTGATGATGTCGATGCGGTGCATCAGGCCGTCGCGCTCCGCCACCCCGGCG
>JAAAPG010000136.1 GCA_009908405.1 Alphaproteobacteria bacterium
CAGTAAAACAAGGGCTTTCCAGCTGATTTATCCAACCTTCGCAGGGCGTTGCGTCCAGCGTGGATTACGCCAGTCTATCCCCTCGAGAAGATAGCCGAGCTGTGCCGCCGAGACCTGAACAGCCTCCCCAGAGCCGCCCGCGGGCCAGATGAACTTCCCCGCCTCGAGACGCTTTGCATAAAGCGACATGCCCACCCCATCATGCCAGAGCAGTTTCACGAGATCGCCCCGGCGCCCGCGGAAGCAGAAGATTTCGCCAGCATGCGGATCACGCCCGAGACCCTCCTGCACCTTCAGCGCCAGGCTGTTCATCCCGCAACGCATATCCGTCACGCCGCCTGCGATCCACACCTTCGTGCCAGAAGAGAATGCAATCATTGCATCACCTTCAGGCGATCGAGCAAACGCGCGACAGCGTCCATGTCAAAATCCGCGGGGACCGTCACGCGGCACTGCGCGCCAAGGTCGATCGTCATACCAGACGATGATGAGCGCGGCCCATCATTTGCGCCCGAACCGCCCTCAACGGGGAGAACGCGCATAAATCCCGCGCCGCGCCCGCCAAGCAGTCCGTGCTTGTACCGATAACGCCATTCATAAAGCTGGGATCGCGAAATCTCATGGCGACGGGCAACCTCCGCCACCGTCTCGCCATCGCGACGGCTTTCTTCAACAATCCTGACCTTCTCGTCATCCGTCCAGCGACGTCGACGGCCCGTGTCAGTGACCGACAATACTTCAATGCGGGGGGTGTCTTCGTGTGCGTCCATAAGGATACTCGATAAACCCTCCCCAGATCACCCCGCTAGACGGCCCTCGGCGTAGGCTTACGGTCATCCGGGAAGATGATCGGGATGAACTGCACGTCGGGCCCCGTCACGTCGGGCACGGGACCCCGGAAATCGGCCCAGATTTCGGCATACAGGGCCTGGTCTTTCACCGGGGTGCGGGCACAGGCCAGAATCGCGGGGCCGATCAGGCAGGACGGGTCTTGCAGAATACCCGCGATCACGTAGCCCTCAGCGTCGGGATGCCTGTCGCCACGCGCGAATTCCGTCAGCGCCATCGGCGCGATGGCAAGTGCGACCACGCTTGTCAGGATGGTTCTGGCTGACAGGGTACCCCCTTGCGTCCGCGGCAAGCTGTCGTGGAAGCTGCTGACCCGGACGAAAAGGACACCACATGACCCCACAGGCCCAGATCGTGTTGCGCGACCTGCATCTGCCCTGCTGCATCGGGCATTATCCCGCCGGAACGGTCGCTCCGGACCTGCACCTGCTGGATCTTGTCCTGACGGTTTCGGCAGCGCATGTGCTGGTCCCTGCCGATGACATGGCAGGGGTTTTCGACTATGATCCCTTGCTGGCCGATATCGCACGGATCGCGCGCGCGGCGCATTATGACACGCAGGAATATCTGCTGACGCGGATCGTTCAGGCCTGCGCGGCCGACACCCGGATCACGGCGCTGGAGGCGCAACTGCACAAAAGCCCGGTCATGGACGGCAGCGCCGGGGTCCGGCTGTCGCTGGGGGCGGACGCGCTTGCAAGGATGCGCGCCGAGCGGGCCTGAGCGGTCACGGGGCCAACCAATGACCGGCCCAGCCGTCGTCACGCCGGAAAGCGGCGCGCCGATGGTCCGGTCCAAGATGGACCACGTCCATGCTGTCGATTGTCAGGTCCAGGACCGCGAAGGCGTGCGGGTCGGGCGTTTTTCTGTAGCCGAGCGCCTCTGGCACGGGCATTCCGGGCGCAGGCGCGCTGCCATAGGCAAGACGCGCGTGGTCGGGCATCTTGTCCCAGATGTCCGAAACGTCCTTTCCCGTCCGTATCGCGACGGACGTGGCAAGCCGGATCTGCAGATGCGCGGCGCTGTCCCAGACATGCAGCGCGGCAGCGGGCGTGGCGCGTAGTTCTGCCACCTTGTGCGACTGTGCGTCAGTGTAGACACGCAAGGAACTCGCCGCCTTGTCCGCCGCACGCAAGACCACCGTGCGCGCCTGCGGGGCACCGCCGGCATCGACCGTGGCAAGCGTCGGGTGGCGCGCGGGGGCATGGCGGTCGTGCACGCCGCGCGAAAGCTTGTTCCAGACCTGTGCGAACAGCGTGTTCAGCGATTGTGTCCAGGCAAAAGGGTCGGTTGTCATTTATACCTCTCGCGCCGATCAGAGAATTGCCGCACCCGCTTGCGCCATGTGCGGTAGCTTCCCGGTTTCAGGTTGCGTCGCATCAGGTCCCGAACCTCGTCCGGACCCAGCCCGTGCTGGCTTCGGATATCGTCGAAGGCGGTCTTGTCGCTCAGCGCCATCTCTATGATCTCGCTGATCGTTTCGGGGTCGAACCCTTGGTCTTGCGTCATGGTCGTGGCTCTCCGGCAGGCGCGACAAGATGTTGCTCTCGCCGGGCATGTCAATTGACGATACCGCATCGCGGCATAACTTGCCGCAGGCAAACAAGGCAGGTGTCGGATCGTTGGGCCAGACAATCATCATCGGAAGCGGGCTGACCGGGATCACCTGTGCCCGCAGCCTTGCAGACGCGGGCCTGCCGGTGCGCGTGCTGGACAAGGGGCGCGCGGTCGGTGGGCGCATGGCGACACGTCGGGTCATGACCGGGGCAGGGGCCCTGTCATTCGACCACGGCGCGCAGTACCTGCGCCCGCGCACCGCCGAATTCGCGGATGTTCTGGCACGCACCGGGGCGCGCCCCTGGCCCGACGCGACCGGGGCGGCTGGGCATGTCGGCGTGCCGGGGATGTCGGATATTCCGCGCGCGCTCGGTGACGGGCTGAGCATCCAGCAGAACACCGAGGTGACGGCCCTGGCGCGGCGCGACGGGGCGTGGCATCTTGGCACGACGGCGGGCGCCATGCAGGCCGACCGCGTGGTGATGACGGTCCCGGCGCCGCAGGCCATGGCCTTGCTGGGGGGCGACCACGCGATATGCGCCGCGCTTGCGGGCGTTTCCATGGCGCCCTGCCTGGCGCTGCTGGTCGCGTTCCCCGACAACAGCCCGCGCCCCTTCGTCAGCAGGCAGGACCCGTCGCACCCGCTGGCATGGATCGCGCAGGACAGCACCAAGCCGGGGCGAACGCAGGCAGCCGTCACATGGGTCGCGCAGGCTCACCGCGCGTTTTCGAGCGAACACCTCGATGCCACCCCCGAAGAGCATGCCGCGCGCATGCTGCCCCTGCTGGCAGAGGTGCTGGCGGTGGACCCCGCGAAGGCCCTGCATGTCCGCGCCCATCGCTGGCGCTACGCGCAAGCGGAAACGCCGCTGGGGCAGGCGTTTCTGCACAGTGATGACCGAACGCTTTACACCGGCGGCGACTGGTGCATCGGGCCGGGCGCCGAGCATGCTTGGCAAAGCGGTCGCGCGATGGCGCAGGATATACTGGAGCACACCGATGTGGACTGACCCGCGCTTGGCCCGGTTGCTGAACCTGATGCTCGCGGCGCTGCGCCCTCCGCGCGGGCCGGGCCGCATTGCGCTTGCGCTGAGCTTCGGGGCCGTGACGCACCTGGCCTTCGCGGCGGGCGTTCTTGCCATGGGTGTCGCGATGTTTTTCGGAATGAGCGAAAGCCTTGGGCGCGTGCCGCAGCCTTGGGCATGGTTGGCCAATATCGGTCTGATCGCGCAATTCCCGCTGCTGCACTCCGCGCTTCTGACCAGGCGCGGCGGCAAAGTGCTGGCCCGGCTGGTCCCCGGCCCGCATGGGGCGACCTTGGCGACAACGACCTATGCGTTGATCGCATCGCTTCAATTGCTGGCGCTGTTCGCGCTGTGGACCCCCTCTGGCATCATCTGGTGGCAGGCCGAGGGCGCCGCGTTCGCGGGCGTTTGCACGGCCTATGCCCTGGCCTGGCTGTTGCTTCTGAAAGCCAGTTTCGATGCCGGCGCAGAGGTGCAATCAGGCGCGCTGGGCTGGATGTCGCTGTTGGCCCGCATCAAACCCAGCTTCCCCGACATGCCAACGCGCGGGCTGTTCGCGGTCATCCGCCAGCCGATCTATGTGGCCTTTGCGCTGACCCTGTGGACCGTGCCGGTCTGGACCCCGGACCAGTTGCTGCTGGCCACAAGCTACACGGCCTATTGCCTGCTGGCCCCGCGTTTGAAGGAACGTCGCTTTGCCGCGCGCTACGGGGCACGCTTCGCGCGCTATCGCGCGGCCGTGCCCTATGCCCTTCCGTCCCTGACCAAAGGAAACCCGGATGCGTAACGACCTGACGATCTATGACCAGGTGGCCGACAAGTGGTGGTCGGATGAAATTCGCTGGGTGCGGACGCTGAAGAATCTCGTGCCCGGACGGTTGACCTGGATGGACAGGCAGATCGACTGGGCCGGGTGCAGCGCGCTGGACCTGGGCTGCGCCGGGGGGTTCATGGCCGAAGCGCTGGACGATCGCGGCGCAGCCGTGACAGGCATTGACCCAGCCGCAGAGGCCATCGCCGCCGCCCGCGCCCATGCACAGCAGGCAGGACGCAGCATTCGCTACGATGTCGGTGCGGGAGAGGCGCTGCCCTATCCCGATGCCGGCTTCGACGTGGTCGTCTGTGTCGATGTGCTGGAACATGTCCAGGACCTGGCCCGCGTGCTGGCGGAAGTGTCGCGTTGCTTGCGCCCCGGTGGTCTGTTCCTGTTCGACACGATTAACCGCAACCCGCTTGCCCGCCTGGCCACCATCACCGTCGCCGAGGACATCCTCGGGCTTCTGCCCAAGGGCACGCATGACCCGGACATGTTCATCAAGCCCGCCGAATTGCGCGCCGAACTGCAACACGCGGGACTGGTGCCCGGCCGCTTCACCGGGCTGGGGCCGCGCGGCCTGACCCGGCGGCTGGACCTGACATTCGGGCCGCTTCCACTGACCGCGATCCTGTACATGGGGGCGGCCCGCAAACCGAAGGATGTCGCATGACCAGTCTTGCGCTTCTGAGCACCGCCTTGCTGTTCGGCGGCATGACGCTTTATTCTTTCGGCTTCGCCGCATTCTTGTTCACGGCGTTGCCCGCGGACCTCGCCGGACCGACCATCCGCCGGGCGTTTCCGCATTTCTACCTTTTCGTGACAGGTACAGCCACGGTAGCGGCACTGCTGGCCCGGACGGTCGACCCGTTCGGCGCGCTCTTGCTGGCGATTGTCGCCGCGTCGACCATTCCCACGCGCCAGATACTGATGCCCGCCATCAACACCGTGACGGATACCGGGGCCACAACCCGCTTCAAGTGGTTGCATGGCGCATCTGTCCTGATCACGCTGCTTCATATCGGCGTTAGCGGATGGGTGCTGGTCCGGTTTCTCTAGCGCATGTCGCGCAAAAGTGGTTCCCGGTTTTGCGCAAAAAGACATGTGACAACATAAGGTTAGAGTGGGGCGCGTGAATGCAAATGAACGCGACGCGCTCTCGCGATGTTGCCGTGGCGCCCGGAACCTGCGAGCGACCGGGAACACCCGCTGCGCCGCGTGGCCGGGGCAGCAGGGTGTGCGACGCCCGGCGCGATCTTTGCGGCATGTTGGCCGCGACGTGGCGCTGCTTGGCTCTAGCTTTCGCAAAGTGGTGGCTTGAAACGGCAGGAAAGGTAATTGCATGACAGAAGTTTCCAACGACGTGACGCCGCACCCGGACGCGCCAATCGTGGTTCTGGGGGCCACATCCGGGATCGGGGCCCTTGTCGTGGACGACGCGCTGCGCCGGGGCCTGTCGGTGCGGGGTTTTGCGCGTGGCGCAGACAAGATGCCGCGGCGCGACGGGCTCGACCCCGTCGCCGGCGATGCCCGCAACCCGGATGACCTGGCCCAAGCCGTCGCGGGTGCGCGCGCCGTGATCTACGCTCTTGGCATCAAGGAACGACCCGCGATGTTGTGGGAGCAGGAGACGCTTTTTTCCGAGAGCACGAAAGCGCTTCTCGACGTGATGGCCACGGCCGGTGTCAGGCGCCTTGTCGCCGTGACCGGGTTCGGCGCCGGGCGCAGCCGTGCGGCGATGAGCGGCCTCGAGAAACTCGGCCATGGCCTGCTTCTGGGCCGGGTCTATGCCGACAAGTCCCGCCAGGAAGAGCTGATCGAGAACAGCCCGCTTGACTGGACCATCGCGCGCCCGGTCATTTTGACAAAGGGGCCGCGTACGGGAAATGTCAGGGTCCTGTCCAAGCCTTCGGAGTGGCGCAACGGTCTGATCTCGCGCAGCGATGTCGCCGAGTACCTGGTCCGGTCCGTGCTGGAGGGGGCCAATATCGGTGAATCGGTGGTGCTTGCGCGGTAAGTGGCCGGTGATGCAACCGGCCTGCCGATTGCGCAATTCACCGTCGTCCCGATCTGGCTGGTCAGCCTGATGCCACGGGCCTGAAGGCGCCGTGCCGGTGCCGTTCGTCACTCGCGGCGCAAGGCCCCTGTCTGGGACCTTGGCCAATGTCATTTTGCCTTGCGTTTATAGCCCGTGACCATGGCGCGCACCAGGTTTTCGCGATGAGCGAGGCTTGCGACGATGACGCCGGCGACATGCAGCGCGATCAACAACAACGTGGCGTTGGCAGCAACTTCGTGGATCTCTTCGAAGGCTTCGCCAGCCGCGTCATCCGTCACCGCGCCATGCCCCGCGTATTCGTTATAATCATCGTCCTCTATCGCCCAGACCGGTATGCTTTGCGCGCTGACAAGTCCGGCCAGCGGGCCCGCGCCGTCGTCCACGGCCAGCGTCGCCATGCCCGAAAGCGCCGTCGCCGCCAAGGCGATCAACAGTGCCACGGTCATGGCGCCACCCGCCGGGCTGTGGCC